>JASMKJ010000519.1 GCA_030749275.1 Acidimicrobiales bacterium | reverse complement strand
TTCCGCGATCCTTCATCGAGATAAACAAGTTCTTCAGCTTGTTCGATTCCACTCACCAAGACTGGAACCGGTTGATCCGTTGGTCGCTCTTTGGCCTTGTATGACGCCTCCACGGCGGCCTTGTCCTCATACTTGGCTAGTACACCGGGAAGCGTGTCAGTCGGCGCTACTACCAATGTTCCCGCATTGATTGCGTCAATGGCCGACACAAGATGGGACCGGTCGATGTCGTCGACGGGCCGGCGGGCCGCCACAAACCGTTGCGCTCCCGATAGATCGAGTTCAGCTCTAACCTCGCCGTAACCACGGGCGACGGCAAGTTTTCTCAGTCGATCGGCTTGATTGGAGCCGCATTCAAGAATGAGCCATCCTCCCGGACGCAACCAGTCCCTGCCATACCGAGTCAAGAAATCCAAGTAGGTAAATCCGTCGCCACCCCCAAGTAGTGCCGCCGAAGGTTCCCACTCCTTAACACCTTTAGGGAGGTCATCGGTGGGCGAAATATATGGGGGGTTTGAAATCAAGACGTCCAGTTCCCCAGATAGTTCTTCAGGCAAGGCTTCAAACCAGTCACCCTGATGTAAGTCAACCCTCGCGGCATCGGTGCCCAAACCGGCGAGATTCGATCGAGCGAGTGAGAGAGCTTCAGTGGAGATATCTGTGGCATGGATCCGGGAAGTCGGTACCTCTTGGGCAATCGATAAAGCTATCGCCCCGGTGCCAGTTCCCATGTCGGCAACCAAGAGGCTGGTCTTAGTGCCATCGTTCATCATTTTGAGTTGGTCAATCGCAAATCCTGCTACGACTTCTGTCTCCGGACGAGGAATCAAAGCTCTTGGGTCGACGGCAAGGTCTAGGTATCGAAAATTCCAGCTACCAATCACGTATTGGAGCGGTTCTCCCTGGGCACGTCTTTGCGACATTGCGTCCGCTCGGGCGACGGCTTTTTGAGTGACCGGTTGATCTTTCTCAAGGGGCAGTAGGTCGACTTTTATGCCGGTGGCTTCCTCGACGATTCGACGAGCACTCGTTTCGTGGTCTTCGACGCCGGCTATGAGTAGCTGCTCTGCAATATCAGTGTGCAGTCGAGCGACAGTCAGAATCTCACCTGAATCATCGTCAAGCTTCGTCATTTCCAGCCTCAAGCTGTCGTTCCCGTTCATGAAGCATCAAGGGCTTGACCACTTCGTCCAGGTCTCCGGCCAAGACGCGTTCTAATTTGTGAAGGGTCAAGCCAATTCGATGATCGGTAACTCGACTTTCCTTAAAGTTGTATGTCCGGATCTTCTCTGACCGGCCTCCGCTCTTTATCTGGTCCCGTTTTTGGGCTGCTTGAGTTGATGCTTGTTCTTCTTGATGGAGTTTCAGAAGTCGGGCGCGCAGTACTCGTAACGCTTTGGCTTTGTTCTGAAGCTGGCTCTTTTCGTCCTGCATAGAGACCACGAGACCGGTTGGCAGATGGGTTACACGTACGGCCGAATCTGTCGTATTAACTGATTGGCCACCTGGGCCTGACGAACGATAAGTGTCGATCTCGAGGTCATTGGGGTCGATCTCAACTTCAACTTCGTCTGCTTCTGGAAGCACTGTCACCGCAGCTGATGAGGTATGGACTCGTCCTTGTGACTCAGTAACTGGTACTCGTTGCACCCGGTGTGGGCCACCTTCGTGCTTGAGGTGGCTCCAAACGGCATCGCCCTTCACCATAAAAGCAATATCGGTGTATCCACCCATGTCACTGAAGTGACTACCGAGAACTTCGATACCCCATCCTTTGGCGTTGATGTAGGAGCGATACATCTCAAACAAGTCGCGAGCCCACAAATTGGCTTCTTCGCCGCCCTCCGCCCCCCTGATCTCAACGATTACGTTGCGACCATCATTGGGGTCTCGCGGTAGCAGTAAATACCGAAACTTCTCTCCCAGCATTTCGGCGTCCGAAAGCGCTACCGCTTCCATTTCACGGGCTTCTATGACCTCG
>JASMKJ010000518.1 GCA_030749275.1 Acidimicrobiales bacterium | reverse complement strand
CAATGGTCCGACGCTTCCGCGCTGGTCCTAGCATTGAGGTCCCTCAACCACGATTTGGACCGAGTTTCTTCTCTTGTTGAGCCGGACCAAATCGATTACTTGAAAGCAGAGCGTTCGTGGCTTGCCCCTGCTGCTTTCGTCGGAATTCTGGCAACGGTCGTCATCCTGGTAGGTCTCCTAGTGACCCGAACTCAAGTCGGTTCCTCACTCGTCGAAAACGTACGCGAAGTGGTCCGATTGGAAGCAGAAGAACCCATAGTCATCGACAACTTCGAGAACTCCACTTCAGTAACAACGACGATCGTCGCTCGGCCTGAATCAATTTCGTCCAAGCTTCAAATTGTCTCAATTGTTCCCTTTGATCCAGAGGGTGACGGTCGACGACTGGAACACCCTGAAAAAGTTGAGCTAATCAACAACGGCGACAGCAGCACCGGTTGGTACACCGAGAGATACACGACTGCTGATTTCGGCAAATTGAAGGACGGTGTCGGTCTCATCATTTCGTTGGGTCCCCCGCAACAAATCGACCGCCTCAGAATTAGTTCCCCGACCATCGATTGGTCTTTCCAGATTTTTGCCTCTGAAAAAACGGGGGGTGGTATCCAAGAGTGGGATGACCCCATCGCCGTTCGTGACGAAATCAGTGGAACCATCACCGTCGATTTAGGTGGTGTGCCGGGAGCGACGTTATTGCTCTGGATAACCTCACTGGGACGCGAATTGCCAGCGGGTGGCCACCGCGTAACAGTGAGTGAAATCTCCGTGACGGGTCGGCCAAAGTACGGATAACTCTTTGCCCCAATCCAAATGCATCGAGGCTCCTAGATAAGATCCCTTTGTGACTTCTCCCTCAACTGAAAAGTCATCAGACACCGGTCTGGCGGCACAAGCAACGAAACTCGTAGTGAGCACCGTTGAATCAGTGCGTGGAAAGACCACTGGTCCCCTACTTTTCGCCGCCCGATTACTCATCTACAGTGTCGTGTTTTTTGTCACCGTGGTCGCTGGTGTCAGCTTGTTGATGATTGCCACCGTGAGAATTGTCAATCAGCTACTCCCAGGCGATGTTTGGACGACCTATCTTCTGTTGGGCGGGTTCTTCGCTTTGCTTGGAATGTTTCTGTGGTCGAAACGCTCTAGTTGAACAAAGGTCTATACATCCCCAATGGAGACAATGTGAACGACATTCGCGACGTCATAATTATCGGAAGCGGCCCAGCTGGTCTGACAGCTGCGATCTACACCGCTCGAGCAAGCATGTCTCCACTAGTCATTGAAGGAGAACCCTCTTCGACGAGTGACCAGCCAGGGGGCCAATTGATGTTGACGACCGAAGTCGAAAATTACCCTGGCTTTCCGGAAGGCATAATGGGTCCAGAGCTAATGATGAATTTCCGAGCACAGGCCTCACGATTCGGCGCCGAGTTCATCACTCACAAAGTGACACAAGTCGACTTCGGACAGCACCCATTCAGAATCGAAGTTGGTGACACAAGCTATAACGCTCGCTCAGTGATTGTTTCAACTGGAGCCCAAAGTTTGATGCTGGGATTACCCAATGAGGACCGGCTAATTGGACATGGGCTTTCGACTTGTGCAACATGTGACGGATTCTTTTTCAAAGACCAAGAAATCGCTGTTGTCGGCGGCGGCGACAGTGCTGTCGAAGAGGCAACTTTCCTAACACGCTTCGCCTCAAAGGTGTACTTGGTGCATCGAAGAGATGAACTTCGCGCTTCGAAAATTATGCGCGAAAGGGCATTTAACAACCCCAAGATTGAGATTCTCTGGAACAACGAAGTAGTTGAGATACAAGGCGAAGAGAAGCTCTCCGGAATCATCCTTGAGAACACAGCGACTAAGGAAAAAACTTCACTTCCAGTAACAGGTCTTTTCATCGCCATTGGGCACCAACCGAACACCTCACTCTTCGCCGGCCAGTTGGACTTGAAGGACAACGGATATCTCGTCACAAAGCCCAACAGCAGTGAAACCCAGGTTCCAGGGGTGTTTGCGTGCGGCGATGTTCAGGACGATTACTACCGGCAAGCAATAACAGCGGCAGGTTCAGGATGCATGGCGGCAATAGACGCTGAAAGATGGCTCGAAGAAACCGGTACATAATTACTAATTGAAGTGCTGATAGGCCACGTAAGCCGATGATCAGAAACCGTTTGGCACTAGAGTGCCTTCACCCAAGATGAGGAGTTAAAGATGGCTGAAGGAATTACTGACCTTGACGCAAGTTCATTTGACGAAGCAATCAGTTCTTCGGACAAACCAGTACTGGTTGACTTTTGGGCTGAGTGGTGCGGTCCTTGCAAAATGATTGCTCCAATTCTTGAAGAAATTGCATCTGAAGAAGAGGCCATCCGGATCGCCAAAGTAAACGTAGACGACAGCCCCGATCTCGCTCGACGTTACGAAATCATGAGCATCCCAGCTCTCATTGTTTTCGAAAATGGTGAGCCCGCCAAGAAACTCATTGGAGCGAAGCCCAAAGGCGCGTTGCTGGAGGAGATTGGCGAATTCCTGTAGATCCATCTCTCATTCGTCCTTTTGGTATCGGGGCTCAAGGGGACCACGTTCAAGATCTGCAAACCAGATTGACTTCTTTGGGACACACCGTCGATTCTCTGGACGGTCTCTTTGGTACTGCTACCGAGGCTGCCCTCAAGGAGTTCCAAAAACATCGATCTATCGACGTGGACGGTATTTGTGGCCCCCAAACGTGGAGTCAGCTTGTCGAGGCTGGACATCGTCTCGGCTCAAGATTGTTGTATCTCCAATCGCCACCACTTCGGGGGGACGACGTGGCCGATCTCCAACGATTGCTCACTTCCCTTGGTTTTCCTATGGGACAAATCGATGGCATCCACGGTCAACAGACAGCCGATGCGTTAACCGATTTCCAATTAAACGCAGGGTTGGTGCCTGACGGGGTTTGTGGCCCTGTGACCGTTGACTTCTTACACAAAGTCGGGGAGCGATTCGGTGAGGCATCGGACATCACAAGACTGCAAGAGAAGCAGAGATTTCTGAATGCGAGTACCGAATTGCACGGTTATAAGATTCTTCTTGCTGAGAGCGGAGGCCTTGACGCGGTAATCGCATCTCTTCGTCGGTCGTTATCTGAAGCGGGCGCTGAAGTGCTGACCAGCCACCACCCTGAGTGGAGCATTCATGCTCAACAAGCAAATATGTTTGACGCAGATTTATGCATCGGGGTCGAAATTAGGGACGAAGGTTCATCTATTTGCCACTTCTTAGGTGATCATTTCGAAAGCCCAACCGGACAACAGCTCGGTTCGTCTCTGGCCGAAAGTCTCCGACCTATCTTCCCTGACATTTCCTCCCAGGGGATGAGACTTCCCTTGCTACGGGAGACCCGGATGCCGGCTTTGTTGTTACGGATAGCCGACGTGAACACGCTGGTTCGAAACCACCACAACATGTCCTTGACCGTGACTGATGCTGTCCGGTCATTCATCGAGGTCGGTCTTGATTAGTTGGTTACGGCATTCTTCTTTTTAATGGTCTTCTCTGTTGAGACGTTCCCGGTGGGTGTAAATCAGGTCATAGATCCGCTGTAAATCACTAATAGTGGCAAAATCGATGACCAATTTCCCACGTTTTTGGGTCATTTGAACACTCACAGTGGTATTTAGATAATCGCCGAGTTGCTTTTCTACTTCCAGCGCCGAGGCCTCCGGCAAGGAGGTCCCCCGTTTTGGTTGGAGGCCTCGTTTCGGGGTACTGGAACTACCCCGTGCTATTTCTTCCGCTTCTCGAACAGAGAGATTTTCCCGCACGATCTTGTGCAGAAGCCCTGTTCGAAGCGATTCTGAGTCACAGGCCAGCAACGCCCTGGCATGCCCAGCCGTGAGCTCTCCACTTACAAGTGCTAATTGAATCTCTGTTGGCAATTCGAGCAGCCTCAGCGAATTCGAAATGGTTGTTCTGGCTTTCCCCAAGCGCTCGCCGAGTTCGCCATGGGTTACACCAAAGTCCTCTACCAGGTGCTGGAAGGCAGCGGCCTCCTCCAAGGGGTTTAAGTCCTCACGGTGCAAGTTTTCCACTAAAGCCTCTACCAGGCTTGACTCTGGGTCTGAGTTGCGGATCACCGCGGGAATTGTGCTCTTTCCCGCCAGTTGTGACGCTCTCCATCGTCGCTCCCCTGCCACTAGTTCAAAGGGTTTGGCGCCAGATGAAGATCTCACCACCACTGGCTGTAGTACTCCGAAACGTTCGATTGAATCCGCAAGCACCTTTAGTGCATCGTCATCGAAGGCCTTTCTCGGCTGTAGTTGATTGACTCCAATTTCCTCCAACGGAATCTCAATATAAGCACCAAGTCGTTCGACATCCGCCGTCACACCGGATGTTTGATTATCCGATGCAGCGAGACTTTTTCGCTCTTCAGTCCTGGCTGTATCTGTTGGGCTTGGGCTGGGTATCAACGCGCCCAAACCGCGTCCTAATCCCCCCTGTGGGCGAGCCATCATGGACTCCTTTCCGGTTCACTAAAATTTGTCAGCTGTTGCTGAAGGATTTCATTGGTAACCGCCCTATAGGCGGCTGCCCCTCGACTTGAAGGGTCGTAGATTTCGATCGGCTGCCCGTAACTGGGTGCCTCAGATAGCCGAACCGATCGCGGCACCACTGTTGTTAACACGAGGTCGCCGAAATGAGACCGGACTTCTTCTGCCACTTCTTGGGCTAAGCGCGTCCGGGCGTCAAACATGACCAACACTATGGCGGTAACTTTTAACTCAGGGTTAAGCCCTTCTTGCACCAATTGAACGTTGTTCAATAGCTGGGTCAGTCCTTCTAACGCGTAGTACTCGCATTGCAACGGAACTACTACTTCGGACGCTGCCGCCAGGCTGTTGACAGTGAGCATGCCCAAGCTGGGTGGGCAATCGATGAAGATATAGTCGTAGTCTTTCTCAACTAACGAGATGGCCGACCGGAGCCGCAGTTCTCGGCTGAACATTGGAACGAGTTCAATTTCAGCGCCAGCGAGATCCATCGTCGCGGGCAAAAGGTCCAGGCCTTCAACGACGGTTCGGGTTCGTGCTGCGCTGATCGGAAGTTGTTGAACGACGACGTTATAGCTCGAGTTCTCAACATTATTAGGGTTAACTCCAAGCCCTGTGGTCGCATTGCCCTGAGGATCAAGATCTACAAGGAGTGTCCGTTTCCCCGAGAGGGCAACATTGGCGGCGACACTTACTACGGTGGTTGTCTTCCCTACTCCGCCTTTTTGGTTGGCGACGGCAAGAATTCGTGGCATCCCGAGCCTCTTTGAAATGTCGAACTAGCAATGTGTGGACAGACCAATCTCAGTCTTTCGTGGCAAGCGGGTCAAGGATTTAACTGCCGGTTTCACGTGAAACATCTCTGATTGTTTGTTTCCAGTTTCACGTGAAACATTCAAAACAGTGGATTTTTGCTGATTCGTGTCCATTTTCTGGGCACACCGATGTCTGGGAATTCAACCAAGGACATGGAGACGAACCTCGGCGGCCCTTCAATAACGGTGGGATGGTCCAATCCCATTGTTCGCAGAGGTTGAGTCGGCCAACGGTCCTCTGCCGGCTCGGGAGGTTCGCTCACTACCAACCGGCCGCCTAGGGATAACAACGCAACGGCACATTCAACTGTCACCGATGGAGGGCCGAAAGAGCGACTGAAAACGCCGTCGTATAGAGCTCTGTACGAAGGATGGTGCGCTAGTTCAGAGGCGTCGCTAGTCACCACTTCAACGTTTTCTTCTGCTCCTATGTCGCGCAGTGCATCCGCCAAAAACTGTGTGCGTACGACTGATCGGTCGAGCAGAGTCAGCTCTAAGTCCGGTCGTTCTGCAGCCACAACAAGCCCCGGTAAGCCTCCACCCGAGCCTAAATCGCACCATTTCGAGTTTTGAGCTGGCTGCGCGGCTTGTAAGTGTGCCTGGGCGTGCTGGATGTAGTTATCAATGTCACCCGCACCGATATGTCCGAGGACTTGTGCTCGCCTGAGGGCCGCGACCAACGCCGCCTGCCTCATGACTTCTCTCAGTCGTCAGCTACAACAAGGACGACTCTGCGGCGAGGTTCGTCACCCACTGAAATTGTGTTGACACCAGTGATTTCATTGACCGCGTCGTGTACCACCTTGCGATCAGCGGCATTCATCGGCTCTAAACCTTTTTCGACACCGGACTCAACAACTTTTTGGGCCAATTCTTGAACGTACGCAGCTAATGCTTCGCGTCGTCGGCTCCGATAGCCGCCGACATCAACTCTGATACGGGCTCGGTTAAGCCCGGGGAGGCGTCGTTGGAGCATTGTTTTCGAGACCTCGTGGATCGCCACGAGATGATTTCCCTTGGGTCCGATGAGGAGTCCCAGCTCCTTCTCGTCGCCGGTCAGGTTTACTTCAAAGCTATCTTCGTCCGCTGATACGTTTTCTGCTTTTGCGGTTACTCCAAATGATTGGGCGAGCCCTACCAGAAACTCACCGACCATTTGTTGTTGTTCTTCAATGTTGGCTTCAGTTGTCATTGCAGTCTCCTGCTGTTGTTTGTGGGATGTCTCCCTAGTGGTTGATCTTCCTCACTCGACGAGCTGGTGTCGGGTGTTCTGATGGGGGGCTTTCGTTCCTTGTCGTCGAACGTATGTTCGATCGTGTATCTGGTGTCCCGTCTGCCTTCAGGGTGCGCTTGCGTTTTGTGGAACCCGGAGCCTCTCCCCCGCCATTACCGATTTCCTCGAGTTTGTCCTGGTGATTCGGCGGCTTCGGCGAACGCTTATGGTCCTGGCTTTCAGGTGGTCTCCGCTTGGAGGCACGCTGTTGTTTTTGGCTCCTAGATTTTTGGCTCCTAGATTTTTGGCCCGGTGTAGAACTTTTGTTCTTAGTTTTTTTCTGTTTGTCCGATCGGGCTGGGCGGCGGCGGTCTCGCTTGGCGGGGACTGCTATCGGCCGTACGCGGGTTCTAATTTGGGCTCGTCTGGTACCGAACCCAAGGAGCGCTCGCCTGGGTTCCTTAACCACTTCGTACTCTACGTCGTCATGGGTGACGGAAAGCTGGTCTAGCGCGGCGTCGAGCGCTTCTTCCTCGGTCGATCCTGTTGTGATAATCCAATCCATCTTCTATTTCCGTCTCTTCCGCGTTCGTCCGTCACCGGAGGTTCGTTTGGATTGGATTGGTTTCTGGTCGTCGTCGTTCTGTGCTTTCTGTCCTTTTTGGGGTGGGTTCTTTTTGGGACGTTCCGAGCCACCTGATTTTCTTTGTTTGCTCCGGGCTTCGCGTGCTTGGCGTCGTTGTTCCTGGGCTGCGATTGCTTTCTGTGAGCGTTGATTTGGAACATCTTTTGTTGATGTTTCCTCTGCAACCGCTTCGATTATCTCCGTTTCGGTCGCTGCATCGATTGTCGCGATGGGCTTCATGGTCTTATGGATGAAAGCTTGTTGTCCTATGCGATAAAGACTCGACGCTACGAAATACACCCCCAGGGCAGCCTGCACCAAGAATGCAAAAATGGGCAGCATGTACGGCATGATCTTCATCAGCATTTCCATCTGAGGGTTTTGCGCAGCGGCGTCTCCTCGATGAGCTTTCATCTGTGCTTGCTGAAGGAACGACAACACAAAGGTGATGCCCACCAACGCGAGGTAGGGAAGTCCGTCAACAAAATTCGCTTGGATTACGTCTTTGGCTGATTCGGAAAGATCAATGCCGAACGAGACCATCTGGCCACCATCGGTCACGAGATCTTGGTACAGCGATGATTCTTTCTTGAGATACGACGGGTCGGGAATACCGTCCTTGCCCATCTTCGTCATCCCATTGATGACTCGGTAAAGGACAATAAATACAGGTAACTGAACAAGGGTTGGGAGACAGCCAGCAAGCGGATTAGCCCCGTGTTTTTGGTACAAGGCCATCGTTTCTTCATTGATCTTTTGTCTGTCACCCTTGTGTTTTGTCTGGATGCGTTTCAACTCGGGTTGGAGCTGCTGGATACGCATCATCGACCGGGTTCCTTTAAGGGTTAACGGTGTTAACACAAGCATGATGAGGAAGGTCAACAGGACGATGGCAATGGCGTAGCTTCCTGAAAAATCGTAAAACCAAGCAAGGACGCGAGCGATTAAGTCAAACATCAGGCTTCGACCCTCTGAGTTGGTGTTGGGACCGGGTCATACCCCCAGCCTCCCAATGGATGGCATCTAGAAATGCGTCGTAGAGATAGAGCCGCTCCACGTAACGCTCCATGTTGATCAATGGCTTCC
>JASMKJ010000517.1 GCA_030749275.1 Acidimicrobiales bacterium | reverse complement strand
CTGGCTCAAGGCATGCTTGACCAAACAAAGCAGATTGCTGATCGCCGGCGATTCCGCTGATCGGAATTCCCTGGCCTAAAGCGGAGGTATCTGCGGTACAACCGAACCGACCGGAGGAAGGCAACACTTCGGGAAGGCTTGATTCGGGTACTCCGAAAAGTTCACACAAACTAGATGACCAACGGTTTTCTCTGATGTCGTAAAGCAGCGTTCTGGAGGCGTTAGTTACATCAGTCGCATAAGTTGAACCGCCAGTCAACTTCCAGAGAAGCCAACTGTCAACGGTGCCGAAGGCCAAGTCCGAGTTCTTCTCAACGACTTTGTGGTTCAACAGCCATTCGATTTTGGTCGCTGTGAAGTAAGGATTAACCAAAAGACCTGTCGTCTGACGAATCTGATCTAAGTAGCCCAGTTCCACGAGCTGCTCACAGCGGTCCGAGGTTCGCAGGTCTTGCCACACAATAGCGTTGCAAAGAGGTTCGCCCGAGGTGCGATTCCAGGCCACCACGGTCTCTCGTTGGTTGGTAATACCGATAGCTGCAACCGGTTCTTCAATGCTGCTTTCAAGTTCCGACAAAGTGAATTGAACGGCCCTCCAAATTTCGTTCGGGTCATGTTCAACCCAACCAGGGCTTGGATAATGCTGGGTGAACTCTTGATAGGAGAGGGCCAACTGCTGACCTGTTTCGTCAAGAGCGAAAGAGCGAACCCCAGTGGTTCCAGCATCGATAGATACTACGACTGCCATGAACACAACATATCGTCCGGTTGTCGGGGTTAATTAGCTTGTCTCTTAGGTTCTAACTCTCAAAGTTGGGAGGTACCGTTGATGTTGTGAGAATCGTGGTGGTTGGAGCCGGGGAGGTCGGAAGCTACGTAGCAGCTTTACTTTCACGCGAAGGAAACGATGTGGTCGTCGTCGATGAACGGCGAGATCCGCTAACAAAAATTGAGCGAGACAACGACGTTCTCACTGTGGTTGGTGATGCGACCAACCCGAGCACACTTCTTGAGGCCGAAGTGGATAAGGCTGAGGTGTTGGTCGCTGTCACTCAGAGCTACAAGACCAACCTGCTTGTCTGTTTGCAGGTTCGACAGGCTCGCGGCGAGAAACCGCTGTCGACAATCGCCCGTATTGATGACCCCGAACTAAGAGGACCTGCTGGCCGCAAAATTCGAGAGGCGATGGGAGTCGATTTAGTTCTAGACCCTGATGAGCAAACAGCAGGAGCAATTCAGGAACTACTGCTCTATAGAGGCGCCCGAAATGTGTATGAAATGGCTGGAGGTGAAGTCCTACTGGTTGGTGCGCGACTCACCGAAGAGGCTCCGATAGTGGGCCGTTCAGTCGGAGAAATTGGAGCCGCGTACGAACCCGAATGGGATTTCATTTTCGGAGAGATTGTCCGAGAGGGAGAAAGCCATGTCGTGCGCGAGGACACTATCTTGCGGCCCCAGGATTTACTTCGAGTGGTGTGTCGTCGCGAAGGTCGACGGGAGCTAATGAAATTGCTCGGCTTGAGAAGAACCGAAGTCAAGCGAGTAATGCTGCTTGGGGGCGGTAGAACCGCAGCTCTCTTGGCCGGGCGGCTCAATGACCGTGGTGTCGAGGTAGCGATTGTTGAGGTGCAAAAAGAACGCTGCGAAGAGTTAGCTGAAAGCTTGCCTGGCTCCATGGTGTTTCACGGTGACATAACTGATACGGATTTATTGGGGACGCGTCTATCTGTGGACTCGGCCACACGGCGGCATCTGCCGTTCAGTCAGCACTTCGCGAAGGGCTGCTGGGTGAAGCCCTATGACTGAAGACCAAGTAACTCTCGCTATCAACGACCAATCGGTAACCGTGAGGAAAGGCACCACCATTCTTGAGGCAGCTCGATCGATCGGCCTCGCAATTCCTACTCTTTGCTGGGCTGAAAATTTGACGCCAGTCAACGTGTGTCGACTCTGTGTCGTCGAAGCTGAAGGTGCCCGGACTCTTGTGCCGGCATGTTCTCGTCAGTGCGAGGACGGAGCCGAGATTCGTACCGATACGAAGAGAGTCATTCAAAGCCGGCGAATGGTGTTGGAACTATTGGCCTCCGCTAACGACCTCACTCAGAGTCCAGATCTTCAGAGCCTCATCAA
>JASMKJ010000516.1 GCA_030749275.1 Acidimicrobiales bacterium | reverse complement strand
CGTGAAGTTCTCTAGCTTTCCAAACAATTGTTCCCGAACCAGTGCGTTCACCCTGATGCCACCCGTTCAGCATCGGCCCAACCGATAACGCAATAGCAGGAATGTTTACTGTTGCCGCAGCCATCAGACACGCCGGTGTTGTCTTGTCGCATCCGATAGTCAGCACCACACCATCAAGCGGGTACCCCTGAAGTATCTCAACTAAACCCAAGTAGGCCAAATTGCGATCTAGGGACGCAGTAGGACGTTTTCCCGTTTCTTGGATCGGGTGAACTGGAAACTCGAAACAAATGCCACCAGCCTCGCGAATTCCCTCCCGAACCCGTTTGGCAAGTTCGAGGTGATGCCGGTTACACGGCGACAGATCAGAACCAGTTTGAGCGATTCCAATGATGGGCTTCCCTGACTGCAGTTCGTCTCTCGTTAAACCGAAATTCACGTATCGTTCAAGATACAAAGCAGTCATCAACGGATCACCTGGAATATCGAACCACGCTGCGGACCTCAGCTTTGTCACGTCGCTGTCTCCCATTACGCCCTCCATGATCCCCTTAAGCTCCGGTTCTAGCAGTCAGACAGCGACCTTGGCCGAAGAAGTAGAGATGTGCAAGCTTTTTGCTGCCCGAGTGTCCCTAGGCAACTCACCCCGCGGACCTAGCGAACCTGGCCGAGAGTGCTTAGGATCTCTGCCATGTCGGCTTATTCAACGTCTCTGCAGCCGCGTCGACGCGCGGACAATCAAGTTGGTTTCAATGACTGACGCACCTACCCAAATCTTTACAGCCAAGAAGGTCCACACGATGGACCCCAACGAGCCATTCGCAACAGCTGTCGCTGTTCAAGGCGACCGAATCGTCGGGGTCGGTCACCGAGACGATTTCCTTCACTTCCCGCAGGCGGAAGTTGACGAACGCTTCGGAGAGAAAGTCTTGCTTCCTGGTTTTGTCGAAGCACACTCTCATGTCATGTCCGGCGCTCTGTGGGAGTTCCCATATGTTGGGTTTTACGAGCGAACCGACCCCAAAGGTCAAGTCTGGAGCGGATGCCAAGACGTGGACTCGGTGCTGCAACGACTCACTCAATGTGATCAGGAAATGGTCGACCCAGACCAAACATTGGTCGCTTGGGGGCTAGACCCGATATTTCTCCAAGGCGAACGACTAGTAGCAAAACACCTTGATCAGGTTTCAACGAAGCGGCCAATTTTTGTGTTTCATGCCAGCGGCCACTTAGCAACGGTCAACTCGGAGATGATGCGCCAGTCCGGGATCGATCAACACACGCCAACACCCGGAGTAGCCAAAGACGACAGCGGCACCCCGAACGGCGAGTTACAGGAACCGGCAGCCATGTCGTTGGCTCGCGACGGACTTGCAACTATCGGTATAGCGATGATGTCCTCAGAAGCTAAATGGAACTACGCGCTCGAGGCGCGCAACTGTGGGGTCACCACCGCCGCAGATCTCGGAACCACCCGTTTAGCAATGGAAGGCCAACTTGAAGCTTGGCGGCAGACCACAGACCACCCCGAATACCCCATCCGTGTCGTCGTTGCCTTCGGTCACTTCGATTCAGACGGAACCCCAGCGAACATTCGCGATATGGCCGCCAAAGCAGCGCACCTCAGAGAACACGAAGAATCGGAGAAGCTTCGCTTCGGCATCGTAAAACTGGTTCTCGATGGATCGATACAAGGCTTCACCGCTCGTATCTCACACCCTCACTACCTCGATCCTCCGCCGGGTCATCCCGGTAACGGTTTGTGGTTGATCCCACCAGAACAGATGCCCGACATAGTGAGTGCTTACCACCAAGCCGGTCTGACGGTGCATTGTCACTGCAACGGCGACGAAGCTGCTCAAGTATTCATTGACGCCGTTGACGCCGCTCTCCAGACCCACCCCCGAGAAGACCATCGGCACACAGTCCAACACTGTCAATTGACGACAGAGCAGCAATACAAAAAAATGTCCCAACTCGGAATGAACGCCAACATCTTCGCCAACCACATTTTCTATTGGGGTGATCAGCATGCGACCATCACGGTGGGCCGCCAGCGCGCCGAGAAGATGGATGGATGCGCCACAGCGGAACGAGAAGGAGTCAAATTCTCAATTCACAGTGACGCACCGATCACTCCAATGGGGCAACTCCACACCGTCTGGTGCGCTGTCAACAGATTGACCGCATCCGGCGACATTCTCGGGCCTGACGAACGGATCGGCATCCACAAAGCACTTCAAGCCTGCACAATTGATGCTGCTCACCAATTACTCATGGATAACGAAATAGGTTCTCTTGAAAACGGCAAATTGGCTGACTTCACGGTTTTAGACAATGACCCATACGAGGTAGAGCCTGAAGAGCTAAAGAACATCCAGGTGTGGGGCACAGTAGTGGGCGGCGTCCCCTTTCAAGCAGGGTCAGAGTAACCAAATTGGTCCGGATCTCTGCCACCCCGATGGAAGTGACCGTCATCGGGGGTTATCTCGGCGCAGGGAAAACCACGCTAGTTAATCATCTTCTCTCTCAAGCGACTGAAGTTATCGCTGTCCTGATTAACGACTTCGGAGAAATCAACATTGATGACAAACTTGTTGATTCAGTAGACGAGAACACCATCACGTTGACCAATGGGTGCATCTGTTGCTCACTTGCTGATGGTTACAGCAAAGCTCTCGACGATGTAGCCAAGCGAAACCCCAGACCAACGCGATTAGTCATCGAAGCGAGCGGAGTCGCGGATCCAGCGGCAGTAGCGGCCTACGGACATGCGCCAGGAATGGCTTTGAACGCCGTGGCAGTGGTAGCTGACGGCGTCAACCTCATCGAGCAACTCGCCGACCCTCTGGTAGGACAAACAGTTCGCAGTCAACTAGCCGCGGCTGATCTAATTCTTCTCAACAAACAAGACTTGGTATCGGAAACGGAAACGCTTCGAGCTGAACTGGAAAAGTTCAACGGTGATGCTCTGATGGTTGAATGCATCCACTCCCAAATCGACCTCGACCTGCTATTTGGATCTGAAGTGAACAAAGCACCCAAAGCGTTTGGAGTAACCGGCGAATATGAATCTCGCAGCCACACCTCAATGCAACCCATACCCAGAGATGCACTGGTTGAACTAATCGAACTGTTGCCCACGCAAGTCCAGCGGGCCAAAGGAATTGTTCGCGTCGCCGAGGACCCTCACATTCCAATGGTCTTCCAACTGGTGGGTCGCAGATGGGAACTAAGAGCACTGGCCGACCGCAAGAACGCTCCTGAAGGAAACCAACTCGTGGTCATCGGTCCGAAAGGAACTGTGCCTCCTGACTGGGACCGCACCCTAAACGCAGAGGACTGAGAACGAACAAGCGCGAGCTAGGGGAGATCCATAATTTCTGATAAGCGCCGCACGCCCTCTTCGATGACTTCTTCGGTCGGATTTCCGAAGCACAGCCTCATCTTGTTGGCCCCCCACTGAGGATCAACGGACCAACCAGCACCGGCGTTGAACTCGATTCCGCTACCGGCTGCCTTGTTGGCGAACACGGCCGTATCGACATCATCGGCGAAAACTAGCCACATGAAAATCCCGCCCTGTGGCATCTCGAACTCCACCGAGTCTCCAAAGTATTGCCTCACGGCTTCAGCCATAACCTGGGCCTTTCGATGAAGAACCGACGTCAGCTGCTCAGCATGATCATCGAAATGTGATGCTGCATATTCCGCCACAACCATTTGTTCAAGAGCGCCAGAGCCAGCGTCGATCTTCAGTGACAGGATCTGCTGCAGAACAGATGAGTCGGCAACTAGGTACCCAACTCTCAGTGCCGGAGCAATGGACTTCGAAAATGATCCACAGTAGATGACCCTAGTTTCAGACTCGTCTAGCTCCCACAATGTGGGAGGCCGCGGGCAGCCCCACAGCAAGTCGGCATAACAGTCATCCTCAAAGATTGCCGTCTCATGATCGCCCATTATCTCCAAGATTTCGTGACGACGTTCCCGAGGCATACAAGATCCAGTCGGATTTTGCACCGTCGGTATGGTGTACAGGTACTTCGCTGGAGCCCCGGCGTTGGTGCATTGCTCAAGTAATTCACGAAGATGATCGGGGCACACTCCATGCTCATCGAGCCGCACTCCGTGTACGACCACCCCTAAACGCTTAAGGCGACTGAGCATTCCGCCGTAGGTTGCTTCCTCGACAATCACATTGTCGCCCGGTGAGAGCAGCAGATCGTTGACCAAATCAAGAGCCTGAAGGGAGCCTGAAGTAACAAGAACTTGATCGGGTTCAACATTTGTTTCGGCTCGAATTCCTAGTTTGTTGCAGACGAAATTCCGTAGATCTTCGTGTCCTAGGGGGCTCCCGCCCAAGTTATATACAGCCAGCTTTCGGCCTGCGCGTTGCAACACCCGGGTAGCTGCTTCGGAAAGACCTGCGACAGGAACGTTTGCTTCATCGTTGTTTCCGCCCACGAAACTAAATTCTGGAATTCCACTCCAAGGCCCTTCGGCAGGAGGAAGGCCCTCTCTGTACAACTTGCCAATTTCGAAAGTCAACGCATCCCCCAGAAACTTGTGTATCGGCATCGTAGAGCCGAAAAGCGTCACGCGTGGCAGTAGCGTGTCTACAAGCAGTCGCGTATCCAAAAGGGGGCGGGGTCCGGTGACCAGCTACGAGGTCCATGCGATCAAATACGCCGAACGAGAAGCGGTGCGCTCAGAACACTTCGTTGCAGGGGATCCGCACGACGACACTCCGATGCCGATGGATTACTTCGTATGGCTAATCAGAAATGACGAAGGGAAACAATGGGTCGTTGATACAGGATTCGAGGAAGATGACGCGCAGAGCAGGCAACGAACGCTCCTCAGGACCGCTTCAGAGGGCGTTGCCCTTCTAGGAGTGGACCCACAAGAAGTCACGGATGTCATCATGACCCACTTCCATTATGACCATGCCGGAGGTGTCAATCAGTTCCCGAATGCAACATTTCACACACAAGATCAGGAGATGTCATTTGCCACAGGTCGCGATATGACCCACAAGGCATATAACCATGCGTTCAATGTTCGACACGTACAAGACCTCGTCGGTCGAGTCTTCGCTCAAAGTGTGACCTTTCATGACGGTGACACCGAACTTGCACCAGGGCTGACCTTGCACCTCATAGGAGGACACACCCGAGGACTGCAGGTTGTTCGAATTGATACGGGCCATGGAATTGTTGTTCTGGCATCCGACGCCAGCCATTACTGGGCGAACATGGACGAAGGTCGACCGTTCCCCATCATCGACGACTTGTCGAAGATGATCCAAGGCTGGGACACTCTTAGACAGCTCGCAGGTCCCGACGGCGTCATCATCCCCGGACACGACCCGCTCATCTTTGAGTATTTCCCGGCTTCAACTCCAGAGTTAGAAGGCGTAGCGGCACGCCTCGATTGAACCAGTCACAAGGGATAGAACAAAAAAACTAAAAAGCAGGATCACCCGCATCCAAGCCGAGAAGTACTCGCCCAGCAGTGTCGATCTGATACGAACCCACCATGAAATGGCCAGCGACGGCGCGGGCATCATCCAAAAGACTCATCAGTCCAGAATTCTCGAAATTAGCCGTGCTACCGGCAGCATCAACGAGATGTTGAATCGCTCTAATTGCGTTCTGCACGGACCAAGAACAAGCCAAACGCACCCGAGCGTGGAGATCGGTGGTTACGGGTGCATCGTTTTCAGCGACTTGCCACACTGCATCGAGCTGTTCGTGAACCCAGGCTTGTCCGGTGCCGACTAGTGCTTCCGCTTTCGCTAACGCCACAGCAGCGTCAGGTCGTTCCTTGAGGGAACGTTTGGAGTTCAGGGGTGTTTTCTCTGCTGCTAGCGATTTAAAGTCTGTTATCGCTCGACTTGCCAGCCCAGCTGCTACTCCCGTCTTGGGGAACGGAAATCTCAGAGCCGAAGGCAGTCTGTAAAACGGTAAATCCGGGAGCGGCAACGAATGATTGGCCACAACTCCACAAAATGCGTCCTCTACAAAGAAATCATTCAACACCACATCGTGAGAACCAGTTCCGCGCAACCCAACCGTATGCCAAGTGTCTTCAATAAAGTCAGGGTTGGCATCGATGACCGCGAAGCACAACTCGATGGGTGAACTCTCAGCGACGACGCTGTTCAGCACCCACTTGTGCGCAGTCGTACAGCCACTGACAAAGTTCCATCGCCCAGTGACGAGCCAGCCGCCTTGGGTTCGCGATGCTGTTCCTTTAGCTACACCTGAACCGGCGATAACCAGTGAAGGGTCCTCAATCCACAAGGAACGGCAAGTATCAGGAGGCAAATACGCGGAGACCAGCTCCGCTTCTTCATTGCACGTCATCGCGACCCAAGCAGTCGATCCGTGGATCTCAGCGAGAGACTTCGTGAAGTCGATCAAATCCGCGGGATGCAGTTCATGTCCGCCGTACTCCTTTGGGACGAGGAGCTTCATGAGACTCAGTTCTGCTAGGGCGGCAATCACCTCTGCGTCAGGACGTCTCAGGTGATCCGACTCCTTCGCACGGTCAGAAATCAGGTTTTCAACACCTGACACCAACTCTCGAAGCCGTAAAGATGTCGCTGCCATAAACGCAAACTATCGTCTGAAATCAAGAGAGGAGAAGGGTGGCGGTGAAATCGGCTGATGATTGCACAGGCATTCAAGTCACAGAGAACCCCTCGCGTCCGCTAGAAGGCTTACGAGTGATCGATCTCACCGACCACCGCGGCGATGTCGGACCCTGGATACTTGGAGAGTTGGGTGCTGACATCATTAAGGTAGAACCCCCCGGAGGATGCACCACGCGCGATTCGAATCCCGTGAGGCGAAATTCCAGTTCGGATCTCCGCAGCTTGCATTTCGCCGCGTACGCATCGAATAAACGGTCCATTGTTCTGGATCTCGATGGGAAAGACGACCGGGAAATACTCTTCAAATTGGTTCAAGGTGCAGACTTCCTGTACGAGTCAGGGTTACCGACCCGCACCTCAAAATTCGGTATCGACCGAACTCAGATCGAAAAGTCCAACAACCAACTCGTACACGTGATCGTCACGCCGTTCGGCGAAGATGGACCACGAGCCAACGACCCACATAGCGAGATGTCAATCGCTTCGCTGGGAGGCTCACCAAACCTGCAGGGCATTCCGGAAAGACCACCAGTCAAGGCATCCATACCACAAGTCTGGCGGCACGCAGGAGCCGAATCGGCGGTAGCAGGATTAGTTGCCCACGCTCGAATGCGGACAACCGGAGAAAGCCAGCATGTCGTCGTGTCAGCACAATCGTGTGTCACCTGGACCCTGCTAAACGCGATGGAGGCCCACGCTATTCAGGGACGCGACATCCATCGCACCGGAACAGAGATCCTCACTGATCCGCCGTTACAGATTCGAGTTCAGGCTTCCGATGGCTGGCTCATAGCGGTCAGTCGAGGGGATCTCGCCCGGGCCTTGGGTCCTTGGCTCATCGACGAAGGAATAGTAGGTGCTAGTTGGCTTGAGGAAGACTGGGGCACCTTCGACCACCGAGCCATAAGTGGTGAAGATACGAACTATGCATTCAGCGACATATACCAAGCACTCAGCGCTCTGTGTGTCCGGTATCCCCGCGAGACTTTGATGCGACGAGGACTAGAACTTGGAGCAACTTTGGCTCCCATCAACGATGTGGAAGACCTGTTGGCGTTCGATCATCTTGAGCTAAGAAATTTTTGGCGCAACAACCAACGAGGCTCAACAAACGAGCGCATGCCTGGAGGATTTCTATCGTTGGACGGGCAGCGCTTGGCGGCACCAAGAAAAGCACCGCTTCTCGACGAACACGGGAAAGACATACGAAATGACTTAGCAGATGGACATCTCACAAGAACGACCCAGGAGATCAAACATTCGAAACTTCCCTTGGAAGGACTAAAGGTTGCCGACTTCTCTTGGGTCGGGGTAGGTCCCATCACAGCCAAAGCACTAGCAGACCACGGAGCGACAGTGGTTCGGATCGAATCCGGCGGACGGCTCGATCCCTTGAGGGTCAACGGCCCATTTAAGGATCAGATCTTTGGAGAGAACCTGTCCCAGTTCTTCGCAACTTTCAATACATCCAAAATGAGCATTGATATCGATCTAAAAAATGACACTGGAATTGAAATTGCAAAAAAAATGATTTCCTGGGCCGATGTAGTAATTGAGGCATGGAGTCCCGGGGCATTTGCCCGAAATGGATTCAGCGATGAGGTCATTCGTTCACTCAACCCTTCAGCGATCATTGTGCATACGTCACTACTTGCTAGTGGAGGCCCGTTATCGCCGCTAGCTGGCTACGGGTACCACGCAGCAGCGATAGCTGGCTACTACGAAGTAGTCGGTTGGCCGGATCTACCACCTGACGGACCGTATCTTGCCTACACAGACACAATCGCACCCAGATTCATTACGTCAGCCCTGTTGGCAGCGATAGAACACCGACGACGAACTGGCTCAGGGCGCATCTTGGAAGCAGCGCAATTGGAGTGCGGGCTTCAGCTCATGACACCAGAGCTACTCGATTTCCAAATCAATCAAGTGAAAGCGACACGGGTAGGTAACCGCGAAGGTGACATAGGTCCGCAAGGGGTGTATCCGATCCAAGGAACCGATCGTTGGATAGCCATCACCGTTGCGAATGACATGAACTGGACCGCACTTCGAAATCTCATGGGCAACCCGAAGTGGGCCGCGGAAAAAATATATGAAAAAAGCAGTGGCCGGATCGAAGCCGCAGATGCAATCGACGAACAAATCAGTGAGTGGACCGAGGATCAGGAAGGGAAAGAACTGGAACGCAAACTGCTAGATGCGGGCATTCCCGCGGGGCTAGTAGCGCGAAGCAGCGATCTCCTCTCGGACCCTCAATACGAGCACCTTGGTTTTTATAAGTGGCACGACCACGGGGCTATGGGGCGTGTCCCCTACGCGGGTCATCAATATGTGATTGAGAACTACGACCATGGACCCCGGTCCGCCGCACCCTTGCTCGGCGAACACACCTTTGACGTCCTCACTGAGCTACTTGGAATAGACGCTGATGAGATAGCCGATATTGCAATTAGTGGTGCACTCGGATGACTACCTTGACCTTTAGCGACTTGATCGAAGCTGGAAAAGAAGTCGCTCAAGCACTGCGAACA
>JASMKJ010000515.1 GCA_030749275.1 Acidimicrobiales bacterium | reverse complement strand
CAGAAGTGGCGGAGGAACTGCGTCAAGTCGACGCAGCACACAAAAGAGATTGGTCTTCAGATTGGCATAGGTACGCAGATGAGGAGCTCGAAGGCGCCTGGGGAAGAAAGTTGTCTTCAGATGATCAACGCCTGGCAGAGGCTCTAAACAAGGCGATTTATTATCGCAGCTTCCTTGGTGAGGCTTTGGTCGCGGAGCGTGCGGCTGATCTGTCCGAGGAGGTAGCTAAGCGAGTACTCGTGCCAATGATAGATGCACTTGAGGATGCGTTGGCTGTTGCAGAAGATGAAATGATCGCCGTACAAGAATGGCCAGCTTGGTCCGATGTCGACCCGCCGCGCGACGTGCTGCCCCCGCAGAGCGAGTACCCGCTTATTCAGCCGGATGATTACCACAGTCTCTTCGAAGACATGCTTACACGATCGTTCAGTCAGGATTTGTCTGAGGTTGCACGTGAAGAGATCCGGAGCCTTGTCGTCAGCGGTAAGCACACACGCGAACAGCTAGAGGGGGGCGACGACTCCTATAGTCGAACTCAGCTTTGCGTCTTTGCAGAAGATGCGTGGTTCCCTAACGTCAGTTCCGTTGCCCTGCAAAGGTCACCGAATGACTTGACCGTTACGGTCAACGCAACAAGTATGGGACTCTCGGAGCGTGCCACCAAGTGGCTTCGACGACCGGGAAGTGTCTTCGGCGATTACCTAAGCAGCAGCTTGAGGTCATACCTGGGCGACGATCAGCTCCATGCCGGTCAAAATGTCGCCAAGGCGGAGATGAGGGAACGGCAGGTTCGATTCGAAACCCAGTTGGTAGCGGTACTTGACGCCGCTCAGCCCTTGATCAATTTGGACGTCGGAGTGATGGGATTGGTGCACCCCCACACGTCAGGCACGCCTCGCCGACACAGGAGTCAGATTCCGTTCGCCGGTCATGACATGCAAAACCAGGTAGAGAGTCGGCTCAAGGCTGCTGGCGTTGGAGATGCAGTCATCGACAAACTCTTGACCAACGACAATTCACTTGATCACATTGATATCACCACCGCATTGGATGCACCCCACTCGATATTGGTCATCAAGTCCCTGTTGGAACCAATCGCACAAACGTGGGCCCAATACGTTGCCGCCCGCAACACCGATATCTTTTGGTCTCGACGCCGAGCTCGACCCATTAGCGAGTTTGTTCCAGCTCCACAGGCGTTGATCATGTGCATGGTGAGAGGATGGTTCACGGGAAGGTTGCTTGGCAGAATCGACCTTGCACCCCACGCGACTATTCGTATTGCACGTCCAGGCGATTTGCCCGCCGACTTTCCCTTTCCGTTTCTTTCCAGACGAACCATTGCCGGCGACGAGTTGGCTCTCGTGTTGGAGGCGCTCGGACTCGCCTACGTTGACGTCTCGACCACAGGCACTCTCAGCCCACTTGCTGCCTATTGCGCCTTGAGGGACTTGGGTCGATCTGGACCGGATGCGTCGTTGTACACCTACAACGAACTTCATCCCGATCTGCAGACTTGGCTCAATACGGGAGTCATCTCGGATGGCATTGCAGATTCGCCCCTGCCATCAGGTGGTGAACGGGAAGAGCGCCTGGCGTCTTTCATCGAGATTGTCCGCGAAAGCCGTGGAAACTACGAGAGGGAGTGGGAATTGGGGAGGAGTAACTCACTCAAGAACCGGACTTCTCTCTCAAGTGCGCCGCCATGGACCGGGCTGCGAAATCAGATTCTAAGTTCACACGACAATTTGATTCATGCGGCTGAACGCTACGGAGCAAGCATCGGTGGTGGCGGATCGAGGCTGTGACGCGATGAGATGCATTGACGGTTCGCCTCGCCTAGTAGTTGTTCACGCGTCTAGTCACGATGCTGGGTTCGACCACGCCCTTGCTGCGATTTGTAGCCTTTCGGCTGCCGCCCAGTTGCACCGTGTGTTGATAGCGCGGTCGGATCGCGAAATGCAAGAACACCACATTCCGGCATCCTTTGTATTAGTAAATGGTTGCCTTGAACCGGTAGATCTTTACAGTGAGATTGCGGGAACAGGTCAATTATCGAGGATAGATATCGTCAGTGTGTGCAGCAAGTCTCTTGGTTCGTCGGACCAAGAGCAGTTGGCAACTGCGGCTAAGGGCGTTGTGAAGAATTTAGGCTTGCTCGCTCCTGAAAAAGTATCTGTCAACGACTTCAGACTGTTCGCACCCGATTATGGTGAACTAGTTCCGCGCGGGAACTTCTTCACGAATGGAGCTATTGCGAATTTGATTATTGTCCCTCAAGACAAGTTGTCTGATTTGGCGTTTGCCTCCCCAGTCTATTCCGCAGAACCGGACACGTTCGGTTGGCATGTTGCCATTGAAGTCGCCACTCTGGCAGGCCTGTGGTCCCCGGTAGATGGTGCGCCGCTCGAACTACTCAGCCTTTCCAATCCCGGCATCCCCACCCCGGTGATTCGCTTCGTACGTTCGATCGCGCGCAGCGCTGTATCGACTCATCCGTCGGTTAGCGAACTCCTTGAGTCGGGTACTGCTCTTCCCGTCGCGCACGGTTTCCAAGCCGCTCCAGACCCGTTCCACACTGTTTCTGTGGTTGCCAATCACGCTCATCCTCAAACGTTCAAGCTTCCTGACCAGGAGAGGTTTGTCCCGAGGCGCCGAATGGATGGGTGGAAAGTGATCAAGTGGGTCTGTGGCCATATCTGGAAGGACCTAGTTTCGCTTCCCAAGACGGTGCGGCACGGGTTTAAGAGTGAGCTCGACGAGCTTGCAGCCCGGGCAGCTCAAGAGTTGGTGGGAGAAGCTTCGTGGATCCAAACAATCTGGTATCCGAACCAAGGCAGTGGGGTCGCTCCTGATCCCGCCAACGCCGATTCCATCCGGGCTGAGATAGAAACTGCCGAGCCTGCTCCGTCGCTGGTCACTATGCCCGTCGAAGCGTGGGATCACGTCATTGAAACCACTCTCGGCGTCATCGACGGAGCTGAAGCCGGAGCTGAGAGCCGACAAGGCGCCGGTAGCAGATCCTTTGTTGTTGTGGACCGAACCGCCCTTCTGCCATCCGACTTGGGCGGTGCCCTACCTGAAGACGTACGCAGGCTCATCAAAGAGAGCTCCGAACCAGCGTCAGCAGGTTCTTCGGAAGTTGTGCAGGCAAGCACTCAGAGTGTTGATTCGACAATGGGCTCTTCACCTGTGGCGCGGGTACGTTCTCGGCGGTCAGGGTCACTTCTTGTTGAGCTAACCAAGCGGTTCGATAGAGAGCGACAGAACGCCAACAGCAGGTCCGATTCTCTGATTGGCCGACTTCAGCAACTCACCGTGCCCGCCGCAATCGAGCGAACAGGCGTG
>JASMKJ010000514.1 GCA_030749275.1 Acidimicrobiales bacterium | reverse complement strand
TTCTGAGGTAACGACGGCTAAATGAATTCGGGATCGTTTCATCAGTTGGAGGACCTCTGGCAAGGTGCTGTCACGGTCGACTCTCAGCATGGGTCGGATGAGTTCTGGTGAAAGCGACTGATTCTTGTTGGCGGTACTTAGAAGATCTTTGCTGTGTACGAAGCCTCGAACGTCGTTCATGTCTCGGCCATGCACAACGAGGCGGGTGTGCCCTGTTTCAACTATCCGACGCTCAATGTCTTGGACCGGGCAACCAACTGGAACGGACTGGACGTCTTCTATCTCCGCCATTACAGAGGTCGCCAATGTTTCTCCGAAAGCGAGTGCACTTTCGATTAACGCGTATTCCTGGTGGTCAATTAGTCCTTGGTCATGAGATTCGTCAACCATCAAAGAAAGTTCAGCGCTGGTTGTTGCTTCGTCTAGTTCAGAAGTGGGCTCCACTCGGAAGAGTTTGAGCATCCCGTTAGAAAACCAGAGGAGTGTTCGAACGAGCGGCCGAGCAAAAGCGAGGTATAACGACATTGGGCGGGCCAGTAGAAGCAAAGTCTGGTGAGGCCCGGTGATAGCGAGGTTCTTGGGGACCATTTCCCCCAACACCATGTGCACAATCACCACTATGCCCAGCGACACTGCAAAGCTCACCGAGTGTAAAACCGTGTCACTTATATCGGCGAATTGGTTGATAAGACGCTCAATCAGGGTCGCCACCGCAGGTTCGGCTAACCGGCCAAGGACGAGAGAACATACGGTGATGCCAAGTTGCGCGCCTCCGAGGGTGGTGAGCACGTCATGCTGGAGGCGCTGCGCCGCAATCGCTGATTTCTTTCCTGCTGCTGCATCGGCTTCAATGGCCGACTTCATGGCGCCGAGGAGCCCGAATTCCAATGCGACGAAGGCGCCGTTGAAAAGCACCAGGACCGAACCAACGACTATTGCAACGAGTGTCATTGGGCTCCCCAATGACCGCTGGCATCTTGTTCAGTTCCACTTGGCCTTTCCACCGCGACGTCGGCGATCCGAAGATTGTCCTTGCTAACTACCTCAAATCTCCAACCTTGCCAGTCCAGCACCTGTCCGGTTTCCGGGATGGACCCCATCTGTTGCAGCATGAAGCCGGCGAGAGTTTCAAAGGGGCCGTCAGGTAAACGCAGACCTAAGAGCTCCTCTACGTCATCTCGCGATTTCAGCCCTTCAATAATGACGCGTCCGTCCGGTTGAGGGGCCGTAACGGGAACAGGTCGGTCGTATTCATCAGATATGTCTCCGACAAGTTCTTCGAGAATGTCTTCCCGAGTTATGAGACCCGCCGTGCCGCCGTGTTCGTCCACCACGACCGCTAATCGACTAGAAGCAGTTTCTAAGTCGACTAATACACCATCAAGTTCACGGTGTTCGGGAACAATGACTGCGGGCCGCAGTATGTTTCCCAGCGATCGTTGCTCACGATCATCTGGGTTCAAGGCGAAAATATCTTTTACTTCGACGATTCCCACGATGTCATCGATGTCATCGCCCATTACCGGAAACCTGGAGTATCCGGTCTCTGCTGAATTCTGGATTAGGTCAGCGACCGTTCCGGACTGATTGAGCACCGTCATCGACGTTCTCGGGGTCAACGCGTCAGCCGCATCTTTGCCCGATAGCCGAAGTGTTCGGGTGAGTAACCGCGCCTCATCTTCGGTGATGGTCCGCTCTGTCGAGACTCGTACCAAGTGCTCGAGGTCTTTGAGCGACCTCAAAGATCTCAACTCCTCTGCAGGTTCTATGCCCGCTAACCGCAGCAGCCGATTCGCTAATCCGTTGAAGGCAGACGTTATTGGTGCCGACACGATGCCGTAGAACCTCAGTATTGGGCCGAGCCAGAATCCGGTGACCAATGGTCGAGAAATTGCCAGGTTTTTTGGCGCCAATTCGCCGAACACCATTTGAATCAACGCGGCCAAGCCGATCGCCAGCGTCGCCCTTGCGGGGCCCGAGGTCAAGCTAACACCGGGCAGGTATTCGAGGAGTGTTCCGATCGTGTCTTCTGCCAGCAACCCTAAGAGCAAGGAGGTCACAGTGATGCCCAGCTGAGCTCCTCCGAGGTGAAAACTCAGCCGACTCAACAACTTCTTCACGATGCGAGCTCGTCGGTGACCATCGTCTGCCATTACTTCAACACGTTCGACGTCAACCGCGACAAGGCAAAACTCTCCGGCAACAAAAATGCCGTTAAGAGCAACAAGAACAAATACTGCGGCTAAGCCCATAACAGGATCGATGGTTAACACCTCCGCAAGTGATTCTCTATCCGCACCTGGCTAACGCCAAGGTAGCCTCCAAGTAATGCCTAGGGATAACGCCACCTTCGAACCGGTGCGCGACTGGTCCACCTACCCCCGTGTCGAGGAAACGATCAGGAGCGACACGTCCGTTGGCTGGCTGAAACGCATAAGCCCTATCGTGTTAACGCACCGCTGGCGAATTTTGTGGTCGGTTGTCGCTGCACTCGTCGCCATGGTCGCTCAGATTCTCGTACCTCGTGTCATTGGCCTAGCTATCGACCGCTCACTCATTAATCGGACCAATGGGCTCTGGTTCTTTGTGGTGATCCTGCTGGTTCTCGGCGGGGCGCGCGCCGCGGCGACGTTCGGCTACCGCTACGGCCTCTATGGCATGGCCTTCAAAGTTGAATACCAATTGCGCACTTTGCTGTTCCAGCATTTGGGAAAGTTGTCGTTTTCATTTTTTGACCGGGTGCAAAGCGGGCAAATAATCAGCCGGGCAAATTCCGACATCAGATCGGTCCAAATGTTCATGGCCTTCGCACCGATTATGGCTGTCCAATTCTTCAGCTTCGTTGTCGCCATAGGATTGATGGCCGCTATCAGTGTTCCCCTCACTGCGATTACGATGATCGCGTTACCCGGAGTCTTTGCGATCGGTCAGCGGTTACGCAAGATCATGTTTCCGCTTTCATGGGTAATTCAGTCACGCCAAGCCGAAATTGCAACTGTTGTCGACGAATCGGTCAACGGGGTTCGGGTAGTCAAAGCGTTCGCGGCCGAACGTCACCAAATTGAGTCCCTCGCTAGGGGCGCTGAGCGACTTCGGTGGGCCAACATGGTCCAACACTGGACCAGAGCTTCCCATACTCCTTTCATAGAAAACCTGCCGAGGATCGCTTTGGCCGTGGTGCTGCTCGTCGGTGG
>JASMKJ010000513.1 GCA_030749275.1 Acidimicrobiales bacterium | reverse complement strand
CCCATGATCTTGATCCCCGCCTCGAGAGACGACACTCCGACGAGAAACAAGTAGATCAGAGCAACAACCAAAGCCGCCCGAACACCCGTTGGCATTTGACGTTCAGCGGAAGCGCGCGTCACGTTCGGCAACGTAGTTGCTCCAATCACCCCAGAGGGGAATACCTACCTCATTTTCGCGAAATATTTCGTGGCTAGTTTCTCGAAAGACCGGGGTCAGGTTCAAGGTGTTATAGCTCTATGTCTTGGAGATTCAGGTCGGATTGCTGAGTTCTTATTCCCACGAGCTCCGAGACCGAAATGAGGCCTTCCTTCACCGCGGCGTTGTCTGTACCGTCTATTCGCTGATTCGGGTCACCTGGTGTGCGTTCAAATGACCACAAGCCTTCTCCTTTCGATGAGAGCTGACCGGCCGCGTCGCCCCACTTCGCGAGACCTGTGATCCGCACTCCCTTTATTTGAGTCAACGACAGGTTGGGGGCGTTCAGATTAATGATCCTTCGTCCTTTTTGGATCACTCTCAACCGTTCGATGAGCTCCGGGACAAGGTGCACTGCTGTGGGCCATTCCATCGCCGCGTCTGTCGCATCAATACTGACCGCAATTCCATGGGCACCATTGTTCGCGGCGGTGAGAGCGGCTCCAACTGTGCCGCTGTGCAGAGCTGACCGGCCGCAGTTCAAACCGGGGTTGACACCCGACACCACCATAGATACGGGATCACCGAAGGCTCCTAACTGGGTCATAATGACGCAGAGAGCGGGGGGTCCTTCCACAGCCCAGCATGTCGTCTCACCCAGTTCTTGTCGAACAATTCGTTCGGCGTGGAGCTCACCACCATGAAGGTCGCCGCCGATCGCTCCGCCCATTCCGGTCATGTCGGTTGTAGGTGCGGCAACCACCGCTTCGTGTCCAGCGTCGACTACTCGTTTCGCCAATGCCCACAAACCGGCTGAGGCGACACCGTCGTCGTTAGTTATCAACACCCGCATAACGGGGGCTCATTCTTCCTCGTCTTCTTCAGGAACACCTAGGTCCCATTCGAGATGAAGATTTTCGCGTTCGGCATCCCGATTCACACGTTCGCGATTTCGTCGAAATTGGGGATCATGCGGAGGGAGAAGCTGTAGACGTGCCATTGTTCGACGTCTGAATTCATCCACGACTGCCTGCTCACCGAAAAGTCCTTGAATGTCCCAATGAGGGGATACAGGGCCGAGGTACACAACTCGTACGCCGGTCTCGGGTGGTGGTAATTCTTCTTCAATTTCGAAGTCCGTCACCAATGCTCCTTCGACAGCGACTTCATCACTGTACCGGTGAGAGCCGCTGGAACCATTAGGCACAACGAACCTTGATCCCAAACGCTCTTCATTCGGACATTAAAAGTTTTGTGAGAACTAGAAATATTTGGAACCTTTTGCGTCGCTCAGTCGTCATAGTCGTAACAGGCAGCGAGTATTGAACCTCTCACCGACGAACGGAGTGCTGACATGAGCCACATTTCAACCGACACAAGTTGGATGAATCGAGGTAACTGTGCCGAACAGCACCCATCGATTTTTTTCCCAAGCGATGGCGTCGGCGTCGACCGAGCTAAGAAACTATGCGAAGGATGCGTAGCCCAAACACAGTGTCTCGAATACGCTCTCGTTAATCGTGTTGAGCATGGTGTCTGGGGCGGGGCATCAGAGCGTCAAAGACGGCGCATCTTGAAAGCCCGCAGACAATCGCTGATGCAAGAATCTTCAGTTCAGATTTCCTAGCCGCTTCACGTAAGCCTTTACTCGGCAGAGGGTCCTTCTGTTGGATCTGAACCGTCGTTCATTCCGTCTTTGAATTCTTTTTGTGCCTGACCGAGCGAGCGGGCGAGCTTGGGGAGTTTGGCCCCACCAAACAAAACGAGAACAATGATCAAGATGATGATGAGTTCAGAGCCGCCAAGATTCACAAGACCGAGACTACCAGCGCACTGAGATCACCATTGAAAGCCAAGCGTTGGTTGCCTAGCTCGCCCGTTCCGCAGCTGCCCGACGAGCAAGGGCTCGTTGTCGGCGTAACCGACGACGCTCTCGTTCGCTCATTCCACCCCAGATGCCGAACTTCTCACCGTGACTCAACGCGTATTCCAAACAGTCTTCACGAACAACACACCCCCGGCAGACTTCTTTAGCTTCTTTGGTGCTCGCACCTCTCTCGGGAAAGAAGAGATCTGGGTCAACACCTAAGCAGTTGGCATAATCCCACCAACTGCTTTCTTCAGTTTGTCCACCGCCGTCATCTACAAATGCCATTCGTATCCGCCCTGATCGGTTCGACTCGTCAATAAGACATCGTCGTAATTACACGCGTGTTATTGAACACCTGTTTAGGCAGATAATCAAGAAAAATTCAGACTTTCTGCTCTCTTATGCAATTAATCGGAAAGCAGAATTTCACCCGTAACGATGGGAATTCCAGTAATTACAACTTTCTGCTTTTCAATGTGCCCGCGCGCGGGGCAGACTAACCCTGGAGGTGTTCGAGCGCCTGGTGGGCTCCCCCGCCTTCAAAGCGGGCGGGACGGGCGATCCCCGTCCGGCGGGTTCGATTCCCGTCCACCTCCGCCAAGTCTGTCCACTTCAATACCCCAAGATCAAAAACAATCTGACCGAAAGGAACCAACGTGAAAAAGCTTCTGCTGGCCATCGTCGTCGGAGCCTTGGTGGCTATTGCCGCTCGAAAACTTTCCGAGAACTGATTTCTCTGGTGCAACAGGGAAGGCTCTCTGAATAGGAGTCTCAGACCCCAAGCAAGTCCCGGGCACCGGTATCGCTGCTTGGGTGCCGTAACTTCGACATGGCGCGCGCTTCGATTTGTCGAATTCTTTCACGGGTGAGATTGAAGTGCTCTCCCACTTCTTCAAGCGTGCGCGGTTCACCGCGGTCAAGGCCAAATCTCAGTTTCAGAATTTCTCGTTCGCGTTCGTCAAGGGGCCCGAGTAGCTTGGTAATTTCGTCGGGCAGGCGAGCAACCGCAGCCGCTTCTTCTGGATCTTCGGCGTTTCGGTCTTCAACAACGTCACCAAGTTCAGCGTCGCCGTCTTCACGCAGGGGCTCAGACAAGGACAGGGGCTCTGCGGCGAAGCGGAGAGCTTCGGAAACTTTGTCTTCTGGCATGTCGACTTCCACAGAAAGTTCCGCCAGAGTCGCTGGACGCCCAAATTTTAGCTCGAGCCGAGAACGAGCTTTTTGGAGGCGCGCAAGCGTGTCTCCAGCATGGACGGGAAGTCTGATGGTGCGGCCCGTGTTCGCGATACCGCGAGTAATTGCTTGTCGGATCCACCATGTCGCATAAGTGGAGAACTTGAAGCCTTTTCGCCAGTCAAACTTTTCAACAGCGTGCATGAGCCCCAAGTTGCCCTCTTGAATCAGGTCAAGAAGGGGCAGTCCTGATGCCTGATATTTCTTTGCTATCGACACCACAAGACGCAAGTTGGACTGAACAAAGGTACGTTCCGCTCTTTCGCCTTTTCGGTCAGCTCGTCGAAGTTCACGCTTTTTGGCGGGAGTGATGACTGAACCATCTGGCATCTGATCAGCCTCTAGTACAGCTCGAGCTTCGGTGCCGGCTTCGATCTCTTGCGCTAGGCGAACCTCATCATCTTTTGTGAGAAGCGGATACTGTCCGATATCGGTGAGGTAAAGACGAACTAGGTCTTCTTCATCTCGTTCGACCCGATTCTTGGCCACCTTCCGACCTCTTTCCCCTTACCGAAGGAGACGACCACAAAGTGGTGCGTTCCACCGGTACGCTCGTCTCGTCAAAGACACGACCTATTTCGACTCTGGATTACGAGCCTAATCGCTTGCCTGGAAACTACCGGCTGGAAACGCGATTTCCGACACGCATTGCGAGCAGAAAATGACAGAACCGATTTCAACACCTGACGATGACCTTGAAATTGCTCTCCTTCAACTGACCTTTGAAGCTAACGACCCAGAACATTTGCTCCCCGTGCTCTCTAAATACGTCGTCATGACACGCAAAGAAGTCGCCTGCCGCAATGCCGATCTCTGCGCTTCTTTTACCAATCCCAACCGTTTCGTCATCATTGAGAAGTGGGAATCTGAACAGGCTGCCAGAGAGCATTTCGACTCTCCTGTTATGGTCGAAATGGCGGAATCGTGTTCAGGGATCCTCGCCGACCGCCCCGATGTTGATTTACTGCAAGGGCTCAGTGCCCACGACCTGAACTGAAAGGCCGGCGTGACGAAGCGAGCTTTGGTTTGTGGTGCAGGCGGCTTCATCGGAAGTCACTTAGTGAAACGCTTAGTCAACGACGGTTACTGGGTCAGAGGCGCCGACATCAAACATCCGGAGTGGCACGCTAGTCCCGCTGACGAGTTTTTGATCGCGGACCTTCGAGATCCTGGTGCCGCTGTTGCTGCCCTTGATGGCGGTTTCGACGAGGTGTATCAACTCGCTGCGGATATGGGCGGTATGGGGTTCATCCACTCAGCGGAAACTCAAATTATGCACAACAGCATGCTGATCAATGTCAATGTCGTTGAAGCCGCCGCGCAAGCTGACATTGACCGATATTTCTTGGCGAGTTCTGTGTGTGTATACCGCGACATGGAGTTAGGCGAAGCAGAATTGACAGAAGATGACGCCTATCCGGCTTTGCCGGACAATGAATACGGTTGGGAGAAACTTTACGCGGAGAGAGCAGTGGCTTCCTACGCCCGGGAGGGTCGTTTTCAAGCCCGTATCGCGCGTTTTCAGAACTGCTACGGGCCGGAGGGCACGTGGACCGGTGGCCGCGAAAAAGCCCCCGCAGCATTGTGTCGCAAAGTGGCTGAATCTGAGGATGGGAGTATTGACGTGTGGGGCGATGGTTCAGCTGTTCGCAGCTTTATTTACATTGACGATTTAGTTGACGGTGTTCGGCGGCTAGTGGATAGCGAGCTAAGCGATCCTACGAACATCGGCACCAGGGAATACGTATCGGTGAAACAACTAGTGGAACTTGTCGGCGAGGCCGCTGGGAAAAAAGTTTCGCCTCATTGGGTGCAAGGGCCAGTTGGAGTCCAAAATCGTAACTTTTCTAATGATCGAATCGAATCGCTGGGTTTTCAACCGATGTTCGATCTGGCCACTGGGTTAGCAAGAACATACCCGTGGATCGAAAACCAGGTGGCTTTCAGCTGAGCCCTTCCGGTCAGGTTTAAGAGGGCCGGCATCCTTCGGAGATGCGTTCGATTTCAGCCCAACTCAGTTCGCTTGAGTCCCATAGTTGGTCAAACGCTGCATCGGCGACGTCGGTAAAGCCGTGCCGGTTTCGGAATTGATACTGGCGACGTTTTTGTTGGCCGCCAATTCCAAGGCGCTCTAATCGACCAACACAGTGAACGTCCCACGCAGCGAATTGGCTGAGCTCCAACTCATCGTCCGCAGGAGCATCATCAAACCGACCCGAGCGGCGATCCAAGATTCGCATGAGGAGCCGTCCGATGGTGTCACGGGTTCTGGCCTTACCAAATTGGCGTGGGCGTTGAGTATTCTCAAAGGCCCCACCGTCAACCCACAATTCAATCGGGTCGTGACTCACTATCTTGCTTCGACCTAACGGTGATTGTTCGTCGATTTCGAGGGTGATGCCTTCTTCCACCCCAAGTCGTTCGGCGACTTCTGCCACGACTTCACCTATGACTGCTGCGTCGTAGAAGACCATCTCAAAGGACTCGGGCGTTACCGAGACCTGTGTCATTAGCGAGATGCCTCGGCTTTAGCTTCTCGCGACATGTCTGCGATCTCGTCAATTTCTTCGTCGCTAAAGCCCGCTAGCTCGCGAAAACGCCGTGTTAGCTGAATCGGGCTGTCCGCATCCTCGCCTCTGAACCCATTAAAAGAAAACAGTCGGTCAACCACTTTTTGAAATTCAAGGGCTTTTTCCAGGCGTTCTTTGTCGTTTTCTGTAAGGCGCCGCAGCCAATCGGAACCCATCTTTACGTGAGTAACTTCGTCAGCCAGCATCCAATCTTCGCAGAACTCCAGTACAGGGTCTCCGGCCAGGTTGCCGAATTCTTTCATCGTGTTGAACACATCTATGGCAAGACCTTCAAGGGCTCGATTCACCCCGGTGAGACGCAAAACGGGGTCAGGGTTGCATGCAGCTTCATATAGAAGTCCGTTCTCGGCGTATTCGCCGAGTTCGGTTCCCATGTGCTCCGCTAGCGCTACAGAAATCTCGCAGTGCCGCGCTTCGTCCCAACATTGACGGGCCATATCAAGTTTCAACTCGAGAGGAACGTCTTCACCAACCTCAAAGTCCCAACAGGTACGACCGGCTCCTTCTAAAGCTTGGATTTCACCGACGAAGATTCCGTGCATCAACGCCCGTGCGCGATCCGGGCCATTTGGGAGTC
>JASMKJ010000512.1 GCA_030749275.1 Acidimicrobiales bacterium | reverse complement strand
TTCGTCTGTGTTCCTGGAGAAGAAGAGACAAGAGCGGTTTGTCTCGCCGAAAATGGGCTATGCCAAAACGCCCGGGAGGGTCAAGTTGTCGTGGACTGCACCACCGCGACGGTCAGAGTCAACCTTGATGTAGCCGAAGCGTTGAAAGCACGCGGCGCTAATTTCGCTGACGCTCCAGTAGCTCGCGGTGTTCCAAATGCAGTAGAGGGAACACTGTCCATCACAGTAGGCGGGGATAGAGAGGTCTTCGATCGGATTGCTCCGTGGTTGGGATATATGGGTTCCGACGTTGCATACTGTGGTCCGGTTGGAACCGGAACGGTCATAAAACTCATGAACAATATGGTGCTGTTCGAGAACGTGTCAGCTTTGGCTGAAGCTATGGCCATCGCTACCAAAGCAGGCGTTAGTCGCGGCCGCGTCTTTGACCTGTTGGGTCAGGGGTCAGCCGACAGTTTCGCTCTTCGGCGTCATGGCGCATTTATGACAACCGGTGACTACCCTGCTGACCGTTTCCCCACAAGCTATTCGGTAAAGGACCTCGATTACGCTCTGGCGTTGGCAGACGACGTCAACGTGGATGCGGCTGGTGCTCGTCTAGTTCGAGAGCGTTTTGCTGAGGTGGTGGATCGTGGCCTTGGGCACCTATATTCGCCTGTCGTCTACGAATTGTTTGAAAACGAATGAGTGACCTAGATCTCCAGCTGGTAGATCGGGCAGTGCAGCTGGCCGACGACCATCTCTTCCCCGCTGCACTCGAGGTTGATGCCTTGGGCACAGTTCCCCGCCCACAACTCGATCTTGTCCGCGACGCCGGTTTTCACGGCCTTTTCGCTCCCGCTGAATTTGGTGGCTTAGGCGCGTCACCCGAAACTCAGTGGGCTGTTCATGAGTCTTTGTCGGGGGGTTGCTTGACAACAAGTTTCGTTTGGGCTCAACATGCTGGGCCCAGTAAAGCGGCCGTCGAAACTTCTGGACCGATGAGAGAGCGGTGGGCAGAGGCTCTGGCCACTGGAGAGTCCCAGGGCGGAGTGGCCTTCGCTCACTTGAATCGACCTGGTACCCCTATCCTCCAGGCGGAACCTCACAGCGGCGGATGGAGGTTCTCGGGGTCAGCTCCATTTGTAACAGGTTGGGGCCACATCGACGTTGTGTTGACCGCCGCCCGTCATAATGATTCGGTGGTTTGGGCGTTGCTTGAAGCCCGCGACTGCGAGACAATTACTAGTCGCCGCCTGTCATTGGCTGCCATCGATTCGGCAGTGACCGTTGAGTTGAATTTCGATAACCATCCAGTGACAGAAGCATCAGTGACTTCAGTGGAAAGCTTCGCTCAATGGACCGAGCGTTACCGAAAGGGTCTCCGCGCCAACGGGTCCAATCCGCTTGGAGTTGCCTCTCGAGCAGCAAAGTTGTTGGGACCGAGTCCCTTGGATGCCCAAATTGCCGATGCTAGGGATCGAATCAATAGCGCCAGCGTCGAAGAGCTACCGGTAGCACGCGCCCTCCTCGGCGATCTTTGTGTACGTGCAACTTCAGCGTTGGTGGCCCTGGTAGGTGGCTCTGCGCTATTCGTTGAGCAGCAAGCTCAACGACTCGCTAGGGAGTCGCTATTTTTGTTGGTCCAGGGTCAAACACCCGAGATCAAAGAACATCATTTAAGGCTTCTAACTGAGAATGCCGCTGTCGGGAGGCCAAGTCATGACAGGTAGTCACCACGACTCTTTGGATCGACGATCCTTAGGTTGGCTTCGTTATTTGTACCGGAAGGCAACCACTCCGGATAATTGGGATCGCTATGGGCAGCCTCACCCACATTGGGACAACATTTCTGGGCCACCAATGACCTCTTTCCACCGATTCG
>JASMKJ010000511.1 GCA_030749275.1 Acidimicrobiales bacterium | reverse complement strand
ACTCGTTCCAAAGTGGAAACACGTCATGACCAAGCACATCAAGTACAACTTGAGAGACGGACTGACCAACTACTCGTACGTTATTCCAGACGTCGACCTTCAGATTACCGCTGGCTACAAGGGACTCGACGCAAAGAACTGGGAAGATATCGGGTTTACGGGTCTCTCCGATTCGTGCTGGGAACAGGTCGTCTCAGAACTTGGGCAGATCGCGCATGCGAACAGAAAACGGGTCGAAGACAAATCTTGGCTCGGCGGAGATGGTAGTGCCTACAACTGGCAGATCCTTCGAGTCTTCCTCAGGGACGGCGCGACGGACTTGGTGAAGTATCACCTGAACGAAGCAGGGAAACAGCTCAAGCCTAAGTTTGACGACCACACATTCAACATGATTCGCGTGCGATTCGAGAGCCGGCAATTCGACTTTCTTCCAGCCACGCGAGAAGGTGGCATCTACATGCGTGCCTACCATCCAACGGGTAAGACGAGAGAGGCTATAGGAAACGCCACCGGACTCCTCCTTGGCTTAGGCGGATCTCGTCAGGAGGCCGACCTGGACTTACAGGCAACATTCGACTCCACGGGGACCCTGACCAAGTTTGAACCAGGCTATATGTCCAAACCTTGGTCCTCTACTGATGTATATTATGTCCCAGACAACGTGAGAGAGGAACTCGCCGTCGAAGTTCAACCATGATGCCGCCGTACTAGAGTGCTCATCGACACTGCGTTCGCCGCTATTGCCCATTGCCGTCAATGTGCCTCAGTTCGAGAACGTACCACGCCACGCCATCGTCGACTCCCCTCTGCTCTCGCAGTTGGTTGGCCGAACCGAGTCCGGCATAGCCTCTCGTATGATCCTCAAATGCGCTTCGCGTCTTGCCCGCGTACTCATCAGATGCAGAATCTCCGCCAGCAGTCGATTGACTAGCAATGATGTCATCGATGTTCTTAAGAGGTTTCGATGAGGCCAGCACAACGATCGATTCGCAGCCGGTGACCTCGTCGAACCTAAAGCCAACCGGCTTCCCTGAATCTTTGAATCCAGGAAGCGTATGCTGCGTCCCGGGTTCGAATGGATTCTTACGCGAAATGACCAGATGACCCCCCTTTTCATCGGATCCGCTTGGATACAACACTGCTGCCGTGCCTTGTGTCTGCATCATCCCGATGTATACATACTGCCTAGCGTCAACCGAAAACCGAACTTCAATCGCGCTGCCCGACTCGACCTCTGAGCCAGCGGTGAGAAGTGTGCTTGAGTAGCGATCATCCCCATCCTTGAGCAGCCGGTGGACTTCGACTTGAAGGGGTAGTGAATCTAGGACGACACGGAACCCGGCGCCGTTGTACCGGATGTCTGGGTCGT
>JASMKJ010000510.1 GCA_030749275.1 Acidimicrobiales bacterium | reverse complement strand
TCGATTTGTTCGCTGAGGAACGTTCGAAGGTGCTGGACGGACATAAATGTCGCGTCAATGACTTCTCCCGTGGATACCTCAACCTCTTTCAGTACTGTCACCGTTCCAGTGTTTGAGAGGTGCTCAATGCGCAGAGTTGTGTCTGATTCAATAGTGGTTGAAGCTTCATTTGAACGGAAATCGTGGGCTTCCATGCAGGCAACGTGAGTTTTTGAGTCAGGTGACCACTCTCCCATTGAGTGGGGGAACTTCTTCGCGAATTCCTTAACAGCTTTCGGTGCCCTCCGGTCGGAGTTCCCTTCCCTCAAAACTGGATTTACGGCCGAGCCTTTGATGAGGTCGTACCGTGCCTGTATCTCTTCTTCGTCTGTTGTCGATGGCTCAGTGGGGTAGTCAGGTACAGCGAAACCGTTGCCTTGCAACTCTGCGATCACTGCTTGGAGCTGTGGAATCGATGCCGAGATGTTCGGTAGTTTGATGATGTTTGCGTCCGGTAGCAGCGTCATTTCCCCCAGCTCAGCTAAAGCGTCGCCAATTTTTTGCTGTTCCTTTAAATGTTCTGGGAACGCTGCGATGACCCGACCGGCTAAGGAAATGTCGCGCGTTTCGACCGATATGCCTGCTGCTTTTGCGAATGCCTGGATGATGGGCAGAAAGGAATAGGTCGCAAGAGCTGGCGCTTCGTCGGTATGGGTGTAGATGATTTTGGACATGCCGCTCCGTTTAGCTCTGTGTACCGGGTTAAAGCTACATCTTGTATACAGGAACGCACGCAGTCAGTTCTGTGCAATCAACTCGCTAAAGTCAGTTTGTCAATCTCACAGGCATCGGAGGTAACGACCCATGTCCAGTATCACTTCTCTCGCTGACATCACCCGTGTTCATGCTGCAAGTCAACCCGACAAAGTGGCGATGATTTTCGAAGGCAGGGAATGGAGTTACGCGGACCTAGACCGTGAATCCAACCAGGTAGCGAATGCCTTGCTTGCAGCCGGGGTCAAGGCGCAAGACCGTGTGGCTCATCTTGATAAGAACGGCCCTGAATATTTCAGCTTTCTTTTTGGCGCAAGCAAGATCAACGCCGTCGGTGTCGCAGTGAATTGGCGCTTAGCCGCACCGGAGATGGAATACATCTTGAATCATGCTGGAGCGAAGGTCCTGCTAATCGGTGAGGAGTTTTTGCCTCACTACGACCAGATGAACCTGGAGAGCATCACAACTGTCGTCGTCGTAGGAAATGGGGGCTCCCACGTCGACTACACCTCATGGGTCACATCAGCAGCCGACGATGACCCCAATGCAGAGGTCGGGTGGACAGATACCTCTTATCAGCTCTACACCTCAGGTACCACAGGCCTACCCAAGGGTGTTGAACTCACGAATCGCAATTTCTTTGAGATGCTGCCAGCGGCGAGCGACGAGTGGTATTTCGATGCCGACAGCATCAACCTCGTGGCGATGCCGCTATTCCACATTGCTGGCAGTGGGTGGGGCGTGGTTGGTCTTTTCAATGGAGGAACAAACGTCCTTTTGCGAGAGGCGGACCTAGTTGAATTGCTGCGTCTCATTGAGACCTACGAGATCACGAACGCATTGTTGGTCCCTGCCCTCCTTCAATTTCTATTGATAACCCCCGAGGCGCAAGACACCGACTTTTCAAGTTTGCGTTGCATGGTCTACGGCGCTTCACCCATCACGGAAGAGGTTTTGGCGGGAAGCATGAGCTTGATGGGGTGCAAGTTTGTCCAGGCGTACGGATTAACAGAGACGACCGGAGGGGTAACTATCCTCCGCGCTGATGATCACGATCCGGGCGGCCCGCGTGCTCACTTACTGCGTTCGGCTGGGGAAGTGTGGGGTGATGTTGAGTTACGCATCGTGGACCCAGAAACTCAGATCGACGTAGCGGAGGGCGAAGTCGGCGAAATTTGGGTTAAATCGGTTCAAAATTTGAAGGGCTACTGGAATGATCCCGTCGCGACCGGGGAAGCCTATCCTGAGGGCCTTGACGAAGATGGACGCGGATGGTTCCGGACCGGCGATGCAGGCTACATGTCGGAAGGTTTCTTGTTCATTCACGACCGTGTCAAGGACATGATCATTTCTGGAGCGGAGAACATTTACCCTGCTGAAGTGGAGAATGTCTTGATGGCCCACCCTGAAGTCGCTGATGTTGCAGTCATTGGAGTGCCAGATGAGAAATGGGGCGAAACGGTCAAAGCGATCGTTACCCCTGCAGCTGAATGTGACCCCCAAGAGGCTGAAGTTATTGAGTATTGCCGTGAACGATTGGCTCATTACAAGTGCCCAACATCGGTCGATCGGATGGAGGTAATTCCGCGGAATCCATCCGGCAAGATACTCAAGACGGAACTTCGAAAGCCCTACTGGGAAGGAAAGGAACGTAGCGTCAACTAGTGGAGGCTCGCCCAGCGTTTTCGCCCGCCAATTTTCCGAACACTGCCCCTGCCATGAGGCCAGTGCCTCCGGGGTAGTTGCCGTAGAAGAGCCCTCCAACAAGTTCACCTGCTGCGTAGAGTCCACTGATTGCGTCTAGGCCTGTATCCAGAACTTGGCCGGAATCATTGATTCTGAGGCCTCCGAATGTGAATGTCAGACCACACGTTACGTTGTAGGCCTGAAATGGTGGTTGGTCCAGTGTGTTCGCCCAGTTTGTTTTGTTGAGCTTAAGTCCTCGAGTTGATCGTCCGTCTTTGACGTTCGGATCGAAACTGGTGGTGGTGTCCACGGCGGCGTTGTAGTCGGCGATGGTTTGTATTGCGGACTGGGTGTCGACACCATCCATTCGGTCACAAAGCTCTTCAATTGAGTCGGCTTGCACTTTCGTGACCTGTTTTATGCGGTATTCGTCTCGCAGCAAGTGCTCAACTTTTGCGTCGAAGAGTTGCCATGCCGAATGGTCCGGTTGGCGAAGGATTTCTCGACCATATTTGGCGTATGTGTAGTTCCTGAAGTCTGCGCCCTCGTCCAGGAACCTCTCACCGTTGTTGTTTATGACAAGGCCAAAGGGGTAGCTGTGCTTTTGGAACGCATCGCCAACTGCAAGGTCACCGAATTCTGGAGAATTGAATTCCCACGCGACAGCGTGAGCGCCACTCCAGTTGCCGTACGGCATCGCTCCGATATCCAACGCCATACGGATTCCGTCCCCCGTATTGAAGCGCGTTCCCCGAACTTTGGCTAAATCCCAACCGGGCCCCAAATATCTGGTCCGCCACTCAGCGTTGGCTTGAAAGCCACCGGCGGCAAGGACCACACCTGCAGAAGGGATCTCTATCAGTTGTTGTTCGTGTAAGGCCCGTACCCCGCGCACGGCACCACCGTCGAACAGAAGGTTTTTCGCGGTGGCGTCATATCGCAGCTCGATCTGATTCTTCTTCAGGGCTCCGTGGAGCGCTTCTATGAGCCCTTCTCCGCCACCCCACGTTTCGACAGTCAGACCGCCCCAAAATTTGAATCTGCCGTCTACTTTGAAAGCTTGTCGACCCCATATCGGAGCAAACCGCACGCCCTGTTCTTGGAGCCACATAACCGTCGCTTTGCTCTGGGAGACGAGATAGCTAGCGAGATCAGGGTCTGTTCGGTAATCCGTAACGCGTCCCATGTCATCGTAAAACTGCTCCTCGGTATAGGTTCCGAAATCAGTGTCCCTAATTTCGGTTTCAGTCAAATCAGGCATGAGAGCGACCAGGTCGTCGACGCCCTCGTAGGCGAACCGGATAGCGCCGGCAGTGAATCGACTATTGCCGCCCGACTCCTTTGAAGGGGCTCTCTCAAGAACAAGAACTTTGGCCCCTTGTTCAGATGCGGCCAAAGCCGCACAGCACGCGGCATTGCCCGCCCCTACGACAATGACATCAAACTCATGCGAATAGGCCATCTTCGTGTCTATCCAACCACAGAGGGGTCACCAAGCCGAGAACGGACGAGCCACTGAAACACGTGCCAACCGCTGATCTCCTTGCCGACAGACTTATGGACTTCGGATGCGGCTCGGCTACCAATTTCTCGACCTCGGGGCGCCTTGACGCATACTTCAGCGGCTCGCTCCGCGTTGAGGTAAAAGCCGACGGCGGAAGCAACCGAGGTCCCGACGGTAAGTAAGCCGTGGTTTGCTAACACAACAAGGCGGCCTTGGCCCAGGGCGTCAGCTATTCGTCGTCCCGTGGCCAAATCGGTGACGTTCAACTCTTCGCCATCAAATACGGCCT
>JASMKJ010000509.1 GCA_030749275.1 Acidimicrobiales bacterium | reverse complement strand
GTCCTGTAGCGCCCACTATTCGATTTGTGACTGGATGATCTAGGTCCATGATCGCTCGCCTGCATGAGGCTCGGCAAGCATGGTTTAGATAGACCTAAGCCGTGGACAAAACCGTTACCGATGACCAACGAAGAACACTCTCGGTGGTCGTCTCTCCGAGGTCTCCTCCGTGACCATGGTCGGTTCAAACCCGGCTTCGCTGAGTAGTCGTTCCCAGACGGAGTTAGGGAACAGGCTGGTTCGGTGAGTTAAGTAGACCACTCCAACAATCATTCGCAGCGAGGCTACCTGGGTGACACCAGTGGTGAACCGTTGACACCAAGCCAACTTTTTCGAGTTTCCCATCCCGTTTTAAGGCTTTTCTAATAAACGGGCTGCAAACTTAATCCATGCGTAAATATTTGCTGTTCATCTTGCCGGTCGTGCTTGTTTCGTGTGGAAGTGCGTCAAACGATCGTGAAGCCAGTATCGCTTCACTAAGTGGCGATGTTGCGACTGCGGAAGAACAAACCGACGACGAAACGTCTCCGTCGGCAGTGGGAACGGTTTCCATCGAAGATGCTCAACTCAATTTTGCCGCATGCATGCGCGAGGAATATCCGGCCTGGCCCGATCCGAACTCATCGACCCTTCGCGGATACGAACCCGGGACTTTTGCCGAGTTAGGTATCGACGTCCAAGGAGACGACGTCCAGGCTTTGATAGATGTATGTGCCGGCGAGTTACGAGGGGTGGTGAGCCAACGAATAGGTGCATCTCCCGAACAACAGGCCGAAACCGAAGATGGCCTTTTAGATCTTTTTGCATGCGTCCGAGAGACTCCAGGTTTCGAGGATCTACCCGATCCGGATTTTGCTAGTGGCGTGGGCGGACTCAGAGCTTTACGTAGCCGTTTCGTGAACGGGGAATTTGATCCTGTGGAATTTCAGATTGCGGCCCAGAAATGTAGCGAAGACGGACGTGGCGCCTTACCACGACTAGGAGAGTGACAATGAACACGAAACGTAAAATCGCCGTTACCGCGTGCTTATGGATTGTCGGCCTAGGTGTTGTCGCCGTTATCGCTATTGGGCTTTTGGGCTGGTTTGATTCGGACAACCGTCTCGACCAGGAGCCAGCAGCTGTTACTTCATCAAGGAACACGACGACTGTAACCAGAACTGACTTTGTCAAAGAAACAGAAGTTGATGGCACTCTCGGCTTCGGCGACGTGGAGAGTCTTCCCAACCTTTCTTCGGGGATCGTTACCTGGCTGCCTGAACCCGGAAGTGTTATCGGTTTCGGGGACGTGATCTACGAGATCAATGATGAACCAATCATTCTTCTCCGGGGCGCCATGCCGATGTTTAGGGATATAGATGAGGACACTTCAAGCGCGCTCGACATCGCCCAACTCCAAACTCATTTTTTCGAGTTGGGACTCTCAGATACCTCTCCCGTCACCAAATCCACATATGACCTCAGCGCAGATCGGTACGTTACTTCCATCACCCTGAGCCAGATCGAACGGTGGCAAGAGTCTGTCGGAGCGGACGCGACCGGCGTTGTTAAGAAAGGCCAAGTCGTCTTTAGACCCAAGGCTTTTCGAGTCGATGCGGTAACTGCGCGATTAGGCCAGCCGGTCAACGGCGGGAGTCTGGTAAATGTCACCGAGACCCGCCGCATCGTGACAGTTCACCTCGATACTGAGTTGAGTGGACTCGTTGCGATAGGCGACATCGTCGAAGTTGAGCTACCCGATGGGAAGAGTGTCCAAGGAACTGTCACACACGTGGCAGATGTCGCGACTCGGATCGTGCAGGGACAGCAACAGATCACCTACCTCGATGTGGTAATCGAGTTACTGGGATCAGGAGCTTCGTTCGATCAAAGCCCTGTCACCGTCAAAGTCGAAGAAGTTATAGAGCACCAAGCAGTTGCAGTTCCAATAGCGGCGCTCTTGGCCCTAGCAGAGGGCGGCTACGGGCTGGAAGTAGTAAACCCTGATAACACCGTCAAGCTAGTAGGTGTCGAATTAGGTACCTTTCATGGCAACCAGGTATCAATTGCTCGAGGCGTTGAACCCGGACAGTCGGTGATCATTCCGTGACCCGGGAGGAACAAGCCGTTGTCCTTGAGCTTTTGGGAGTGGAAAAAAGTTATCCGGGCAATCCACCGGTTAGAGCGCTGAGGGGCATAGACCTATTAGTTCGCAAGGGGGAACTGCTCGCACTTGTTGGTACCTCAGGTTCAGGCAAGAGCACCATGCTCAACGTTATGGGGGCCTTAGATCAACCGACGGCCGGAAACGTTTTTATTGAGGGGCAAGATTTAAGCAATCTCTCCGACCGTCAGCTTTCCAGCTTGCGCGGCAGGCGAATCGGTTTCATCTTTCAGCAGTTTCATCTCATCGCCGGTATGTCCGCTGTCGAGAACGTCTCCACTGGTCTCCTCTATCAGGGGATCAGTCGGTCGCAAAGGCACAGTAGTGCAATTGCCTTGTTACACCGCGTGGGACTTGGCGATCGATTGACTCACCTTCCCCACCAGCTTTCCGGAGGGGAGCAACAACGCGTGGCGATAGCACGTGCGCTCATGGGTGAGCCAGCAATCATTTTGGCAGACGAGCCCACTGGGAACCTTGACTCCGAGACGTCTGAAGAAATAATTGAGCTGTTACACCAACTCAATCAAGATGGCAGCACAATTGTTGTTGTTACCCATGACGGAGCGATTGCTCACAGCTTCCCCGGAATGGTCACCCTGCTCGATGGTTTGGTAGCGAACGATTCGAGAGCCGCATGACTCGGAATACGGGTTTCAGCCGGATCAACATTGCGGATGCTATAG
>JASMKJ010000508.1 GCA_030749275.1 Acidimicrobiales bacterium | reverse complement strand
GAGGTCTACGGTAGCGCCCACACCGAATCTCGCCACTGCGTATCGTTATAGGTACCCCACTTGGTGTCGACACGGCATCGCCACTCTGAAAGCACTGGCGAAATGACTCATTCATGTTCTGTTACACCACAAAAAATTCGTCTTGACGCGGAAAACCACAACAATGAAGTTCCTCTTTATGGTTTTGGCTCAACTGCTGACCCGCTGGATTCAACGTGAGACCGTCGGGAACTGAACCAGGTGATTTCGTCGAATTTGACTACGACTTAATGGAGGCGGAACGACGGCAACGAATTCGCGAGGTGCTTCATCGGGTGCGACCGGCATTGGAGCAAGAAATTGGGACCGAGCTGGAAATCTCAAATGACGGAAACGATCTTGTGCTTGTCTCCAACGGAGAAATTCGGTTCAGAGCAGCGTTGGCACCTAACGGGCGAGTAATAGTCACCGATCTTCGATCCGGTGATCACCTGTAGTCGCATGCCCTGGGGGGTTTACCCCAAAAGAGTGGCGGGACTCACTTCACCTGTCAGCGCAGATCGACTACGGGGCCTCGGCGAATTTCGAGCCGCATCAAGCGATGCCACCGAAGCGATCGCTTCGCGGGGTGAGTCGTCTAGTTCGAACAGTTGCAGTTCTTCAACTTCAAGAATCCTGCCACTTTGGGCACGTTGTCGCCGTACTCGACTTCGTTTCCGAGAGGGTGCAGAAACATCATCGGGAGTGACCGTCCATAGTCGGGGGGTTCCGTCTCGTTCATCGGATACGGTCCAATCTTGCGGCGCTCGAAGAGTTTGGACATGTTTCTGACAGAGCCACATCATGTGTCCCGTGTCCGCATGCAGCTCAACTACCCAGACAGATAGCGACCCACTGTCATAAGTGATTCCTGCCACAGCCGGGGCACCGCATGTATCTCGTGAACAAGATGCCATAGACATGGAACGTAGCCTCGACAGCGGTAGCCGTCGGGGACCATCGAAAGAAACGCGAATCTTTGAGTCGCCATATTCCTCGTTGTCTATTTTTCGCCTCGCGGACTGTTTCAGTTGTTTCCCGATTCGAAAATGCTTAAAGCTGAGAAGATAGCTAGGGTTCAGTGAAAGCAATGTGAAAGGGGCACCCCGTGGTTGGTGGCGCACTGAAGTCAGCAAGCATGGACGACTTTGATCTGAGAATGTCAGACAAGGTTCGTCCGTTGTACGAGGCCGTGAAGGTCTTCATCAGAGAAGAAGTGGACCCCATTACTGAGGAGTACCACCGGCTTGGTGAGGACCGGGCTGAACGGTGGGGGTACGGTGAAGGACAGCTGGAACTGCTTGAGGGCGCCAAAGAGAAAGCCCGCTCCCAAGGGCTATGGAATTTCTTTCTCCCTGATGCGGACACAGGCGAAGGCCTGACCAATCTGGATTACGCATACATTGCCAACGAACTCGGCAAGAACCGTTTGGCATCAGAATGCCTTAACTGTTCCGCTCCTGACACCGGCAACATGGAGGTTTTGGAGAGGGTTGGAACTGCTCAACAAAAAGAAGAGTGGCTCGAACCGTTGCTGAACGGCAAGATTCGCTCCGCCTATTGCATGACCGAGCCAAAAGTGATGAGTTCGGATGCTAAGCAAATCGAAACCGAAGCAGTTCTCGATGGCGATGAGTGGGTCATCAATGGCGAAAAGTTTTATATTTCGGGGGCGGGTGATCCTCGCTGCAAGATCATGATCACCATGGTTCGGACCAACCCTGACGCTGACACTTACAAACAACAATCTCAGATTCTGGTACCTCTCGACGCTGAGGGCGTGAACATCGTCGGCGCGATGCACGTTTTCGGTAACGACGATGCGCCGCATGGTCACATGCACATCAAACTTGAGGACGTAAGGGTGCCTCGAGACAACGTCCTTCTAGGGGAGGGTCGCGGCTTTGAGATCAGTCAGTTGCGGCTCGGCCCAGGTCGGATTCATCATTGCATGCGTTCTATTGGGTCAGCGGAAAAAGCAATCGAAATGATGGTCGACCGCGGCACCTCGCGTGAGGGTTTCGGCAAGAAGCTGGTCAATCTAGGAAAAAATATGGAGGTCATTTCTCGGGCGCGCATCGAAGTTGAAGCGATGCGCTTGATGGTGTTGCGCGCTGCGCAGGCAATGGACACCCTTGGTAACGCCGAAGCACGAGTATGGGTGAGTGCCGTCAAAGCCATGGTGCCCGAGAAGTGCTGCGACATCATCAACGAGGCGATCCAGATGCATGGTGCCGCCGGTGTTTCCCAATGGTTCCCGTTGACCGACATGTGGCATAGTCAAAGAACGCTCCGTTTGGCTGACGGGCCAGATGAGGTTCATCACCACGTTGTGGCTCGGGCTGAGGTTCGCAATCGCGAAGCCGAGCGTTCGTCGGGTGAGGCAAGTGCTTACGTCCTCGGCGGTCCGACGTTCAGCGGACCGGCCTAAATCTGTTGAAAGTTATTGAATTTGGGTTAACGCCCATTCTCTGAGTTCCACTTTTCGTATTTTCCCTGATGGGGTCGCGGGCATCTCATCTATGAAGATGACGTGTCGCGGGATTTTGAAACTGGCGATTTTGCCGCGGCAACGTTCAATCAATTCGGCCGCTGATAGTTCAGTGGAACTAACCACAAAGGCCACGGGAACTTCGACAAGTCGTTCGTCGGGGTACCCGACGACCGCTATCTCTTCAACCCCGTCAACCTCCAGGAGGTAGCCCTCAACCTCGGCGGGTGACACGTTTTCGCCACCGACTTTCAGCATGTCTTTGTGGCGACCTATGAAGACCACGTGTCCATCTGATCTCAGCATGGCAACATCGCCGGTGTCCAACCAACCCTCAGCATCCAGAACCTCTGCTGTGGCTTCTGGCTTTCCCCAGTACCCGCTTGTGACGGTGTAACCCCTGACGTACAAGGCGCCCGTTTCGTTTTCGTCCAAAACGTGACCGTCATCAAGGTCACGTACTTCAAATTCAATTCCGTACATTGGGTAGCCGGATGCTTCGGTTCGCTGTTCCAATGTGTCACTGAGGTGACTTGATGCAATGAACGCCCAGGATTCGCTCATCCCGAAGCCACTGGTTGTGGGGCAGAAAAGGTCTTGTACTTGCCGTGCTATCGGAATCGTGGATTCCATGCCCGCTGGGAGAGTCCCGACTCGGAGTGAAGTCACATTACGCTGACGTTCTTGTTGTTCGCGGATTAAGTCTGCCCAGTGACTGTCGAAGCCGTGGAGCACTGTGCCGCCTTCTTCTTCCAACGCATCTAGAACCTGTGCTGGTTCGAAAACGTCAAAGAGAACTTGGCTGGCTCCAGTTAACGCCGTCATCATGGCCACTTCACTGAATCCGTAGGCGTGGAACAGCGGGAGGTAGCTCATGTGGACATCATTGCGATTGTGACCCAACAGCATTGCCCGTTCATAAGTGTTGCGAACTGGTTTGTGGCAATGAATGACTCCCTTGGGGTGGCCGGTAGTACCTGAGGTGTAGGCCAACATCATTCGATCCTCAACGCTGACTTCAGCGCACCGGTTATTCAGCTCTTGGTCGCTGATGTCGCAACCTCGCTCAAGCATCTCTTCCCAGGCAATACTGTCGTCAAGCTGATCCCCCAACATGACAATGCTTTGCAGATGACCTCCGTCGGCGAGTTGTGGGCGCGCTTCTCCGAGCATCTCGCCGTAGTTGATCGGGCCGGAACGGTCTAGCGCAATTAGAAATTTGCTTTCGGATTGGACGACGGTGTAGGCGACGTCATCTGTTCGGTAACGGGTGTTGAGAGGAACAATGCATGCGCCTATACGGGGAATCGCGTACATGAGGTGTAGCCATTCGGGACGATTTGTCATCCAGACTGCTACGTGGTCACCGTGCCCGACGCCAATAGCTATCAAACCCTTAGCGACGTTTGCGACATCATCCGCGAACTCGCCATGGGTCCAGCGGTCGCCTTTGAACACCAACGCAAGGTTGTCTTTCCACAGTCGTGCTGCGCGGTCTGGGATGTCTCCCATGAGGAGCCAGTCGTCATTCATGCCACGCAACCATAGATGCGAACCGACTGCATTGGCCGAACGAGTTCATTTCGGCTCAAATAGGGGGAGAAAGAAAGGTACTG
>JASMKJ010000507.1 GCA_030749275.1 Acidimicrobiales bacterium | reverse complement strand
ATGCCTGCCCCCCGGGAAACACATCGCCGAAGCCCGTGCATTGGGGCGTGGCATAGAAGCGGTTCCGCAGCGTCTGAGGACCAATCGGAACTGGTTCAAACAAGATGTCAAATCGCTTAGGCCTACTCATGCAACAACCTCCGGTCGGGATGAAGGACTACCACCTCGCGCAACCGTTTCGACCGCAGCTCGACCTCATGTTATCAGATGGAGTGCAAACCAATCTGCACACAACCGTGCGGCCACCATTCGCTGATCCAGATCTCGGTAAATGCCCTGGTGCGACGACTTCTTGATTATCTCTAGCCGTTTGTCGGCTGCTGGGATAGCAGCGAAGGCCGAAAGTGCCATATCCCAGTGTGTGTGGTCATCGTTCTCGGCAACCACGAGCATGGAAGCGGGAGCAACGATCCGGTGGGCGTAGGGCATAACGTCATATTCGAGCAGCCATTCAGTTGACACGGTCGTCGCGTGCCCAACGTAATTCGGTGCCTCACTATCCTTTAGTTCCCAAAACATGTCGGCACTCGTAGGAAACGGCCAGGTGGATAGGCCTTCCGGACCCTGGGGATTGTGCGACAGGACCCCGTCAGGCGCGCCAGCCCACCGTTGGCTCCGATCATCCGATATGGCAGCAACCAACCGACGAAATCCACCCGTTCCATGAGCCAACCTAAGGTTCTGGTATCCGTTGATCACGGGAACAACCGATGCCATCGCCTTGACCCTGGGATCGGTAGCGGCCAATTGGATCACATGGCCACCACTGTAGGAGATGCCCCAGACGCCGATCCTTTCTGCATCAACCTCATCAAGGCCGGAAACGAAAGAGATTGCGTTCTTATAATCCTCGATTTGATCCCAAGGGTTGATCCGTTGGCGCGGCTCACCCCCGCTTTGACCGAGGCATCGGTAGTCGAACACGACGGCAACTATCCCACTGGCAGAGATTTGCTCAGCAAAGGTCGGCTGGACCAGCTCCTTGACGTAACACCAGCCACCCGCAAGCACGACCGCTGGAACTGGTTTGGACAAGTCGTCAGGAAGATACAGATCCGCGGCAATCTGATCACCGCCACTCATGAACTCGACATTTCTCATTCGGCTTATTCCCAACTCAGTGGCCAGTGTGTGAACGTAACAAAGAACGTCTGACGCTAATCATCTGGACAAACGCAAGAAAGTCGATTTTCAGACAACTTGATCGAATCTCCTCACACCGTTTTCAACACTCAGCGTCCCAGTCCGTGGTCTCGATGAGTGACCGTATCCGATCCAGGAATGCCGCAGCGTAGGCACCGTCAAAGGCCCGGTGATCCCAGGCCAGAGCCAGGATCCCGATCGAGCGCACGGTGATCGTCTCGACACCGTCATCGCCGACCACCACGGCCGGCTTTCGGCTAATCCCGTCGGTCGACAGGATAGCTACCTGGGGTTGGTTGATAATCGGGAACTGAAACATCGTTCCGTAGGATCCTGCATTCGTGATGGTGAACGTGCCGCCTCCCAGTTCGTCCAGAGTGAGTTTGCCGGAGCGCGCCCGTTCGGCTACCTCTGGAATAGCCCGAGCTACCTCAGTCAGCGACAACTGGTCGATCCGGCGGATCACTGGCGCTACCAGGCCCTCGAAGTCAAGGTCGACGGCTACTGCCAGATTCACGTCACCGTGAATAAGTAACTCACCATCACCGATACTGGCGTTAATCCGCGGAAAATCAACTAGGGCTTTGGTGACGGCCCTGACGATAAAAGGTAAATAGGTGAGGCTGAACCCTTCGGCCGTCTTCCACTCGGGGCCATGAGACTGTCGAGCCACCTCAACGGCCTCATAGTCGACCTCCATAGCAGTAAGGACATGCGGTGAGGTGGCCTTTGAGAGCACCATGTGGTTCCCGGTTCGTCTACGGATCGACGAGATTTTCTCCACGGTGGCCGGGGTTTCACCGAGGTGCTGCTCGACATCGCGGCGAGTGATCCGGCCGTCGCGCCCAGTGCCCGAAATCAGCGACAGATCTAGCCCTCGGTCCTCCACGAGCCGCCGGACCACCGGGGAAACCAGGACGTCTGCGTTCTCACGGGTCGGGGGCCGCGTAATCGGTCTTTCGGGTTCGCGTGCAGGTCGCACCTCAAGCGATTCTGGCCCACGGACCGGCTCGCAGGCGGCCTCCGACTCGAGCGGTTGTTCGAGCCCGGCAGTCGGAGGTGGGTCACCCGCTGAGGTCCCTCCCTCCCCTACCCGGCCCAGGATCTCTCCAACCTGAACCACCGTCCCCTCCGTACCGACAATTTCGATCAGGACTCCAGTTGCTGGGGACGGGACCTCTGAGTCCGCCTTGTCCGTGGAGACTTCGTAAAGCGGCTCGTCAAGCTCAACCCGGTCACCGACCCGCTTGAGCCATCGGACAATCGTGCCCTCGGTGACCGTCTAGCCGAGATGCGGCAGGATGATGTCGGTCATCAGCTCAGTCGTGGAAGTTCTGGCCAGGAAGAAACGTGACTGTCATATCGAGAATCTCACTAGAAACCAGGTGGGATCGGATGTAGGCACTCACGCTGCGAACGATAGCGCCCAGTTGACGGCGAGAAAGACCTAGCCCCACTATCTAGCACCCCCTGATCCGTCGCGAGACTGGTGAGGGGCTCATGAGGCTCCTTTCGGGGAAGTTGTGCCGCCAGCCTGCCGGCTGCGCAGGGTGCTTCCGACCTTCATTCCGTTGACATCCCGAACACTTGAACTTGTAGGTTGCCAACCACTCGTGGATTACGGGTTCGCCGTATGGTGTTAGAAGAAAAGAAAAAGAGGTTCTCATGAAGAACGAACAGAAGCTCCCGTTCGAAACTTTCATGGGTCAACACGAACCGTTAAGCAAACTGATTGACCACATCGATGAAACGTTCTGGGAGAAATCCTCGATCAGTCCCATTCTCAAGGAGCGCACTCGGATCGCCAGTGCGGAGTCACTCGCGTGTTCCTATTGAATTAATTTCAGGACGGTCCGGTCGGGCCAGAGAGTTCTCGATGACGAACTTCCCGCAGATCCAGTCGAGCAACGGCGCCAGGAAATGGCGTTGCGTTATACCCGTGAGTTGGTGGCCAAACAGGGAGCTGTCAACGACGCTCTGACGCTGGAAATGCAGGAGCTGTTCACCAAGGCTGAATTCGCAGACCTGCTCTTCTCTGTGGGCTATCACATCGGCATGCAGTACATCGGTAAGGCGATGCACTGGGATGACGCGTGCCCGGTTCCTTGGCTTAACGATGGAGCACAGCCCACCGACTAAAGCAGCCTAATGACGGCTCACGACGTAGCCGCATTTCACCATATGATCACTGCTTCACCACATGGTAGCGGTGATATTTTCTGCTGTAGGGTCCTGGTAAGCCTTGTGACCAGCAGTAGGAGGAGGCAAACTCTTGGTCGACGAGCCAGAAGCGACCGGCGTTGTCGTTGAATTCGAGCATGTATCACGCTTCTTCGGAGAAGCCGTCGCCGTAGATGCCGTCTCATTTGCTGTAGGGCAAGGCGAGTTTTTTTCCATCATCGGACCGAGTGGTTCTGGCAAGACAACTACCGTCCGAATGATTGCCGGACTCGAAGTACCTACGGACGGAACAATTCGCCTGTTCGGCAAGGATGTCACCACCCTGGCCCCGCACAAGCGCGACACCCCAATGGTGTTCCAGAGCTACGCACTGTTCCCTCATATGAACCTTCGCGACAACGTTGCCTACGGTCTCCGTATGCGCCGAGTCTCTAAGTCACAGCGAAACGCAAGAGCAGACGAGTTGCTCGAGCTGGTCGGGATGGATGGACTCGGTGAGCGCCGCGCTGATCAGCTGAGCGGAGGCCAGCAACAGCGCGTCGCGCTTGCTCGCGCCCTCGCTACAGAACCCCGGGTAGTGCTCCTCGACGAAGCGCTAGGAGCGCTTGACGCAGCCCTTCGGGTCGAGATGCAGGGGGAACTAAAGCGCCTCCAAGACCAACTCGGATGCAGTTTCGTACACGTCACCCATGATCAAAGCGAAGCTATCGCTATGGCGGACCGCATCCTGGTTCTCAATGAGGGTCGAGTCGAGCAAGTCGGAACACCCGCCGAAGTCTTCGCCAAACCCGAGACTAGGTTTGTGGCAAGCTTCGTCGGTCAGAACAACCTCGTGGACGCCATCTCGCATGGCTCCACGGATGAGGGACTGCAGCGAGTTCACACCGCTCTAGGGGAATTTCTCGTTCAGCCCCCAACCAAGCATGCCCTCGAGAAAGGGCAACCCGTCACGTTGGTCTTACGCGCAGATGCTTTACGCCGCGTTACTCCTAGAGAAACACCAAATGAATTCGAAGCAACGGTCGCCGGAGCCCAATACTCCGGGGCCCGCGTTACACTACTGATGGAGGCATCTGATGGTACGGAGTTCCGTATGGAAGAACACGAATCGCTGAGCGTCGGAGCCCCTCTTCGACCGGGAGACTATTTACTCGTTGGCTGGGACATCGGAGACGCTTATTTGATGAAATAGGAAACAGGAGGCAGAATACTGGTCAATCTGTACATCTCATTTTGTTTATTTTGTCCAACGATGGGGAGGAAATATGGAAAGTCACCCAGACCAAGAAGATCGTGAATTCACACGGAGAGCGTTCCTGAACAAAGCCGGCTACGCGACACTCGGCGTAGGGAGCCTGGGGGTGCTGCTTGCGGCTTGTGGCAGCGATGCCACCAGCACGACCGTCGCTACCACCAGCACGGCTGCAGCTCGGCAGTTGCAGCTCCGCACAATGGGGATCGGCACCACAGTGCTCGACAGCGTCCTGACGGAGTTCCAGACGAAGACGGGAATTCCAGCGACAGGCACTCAAACTGGTTTCGGCGACATGGTCCCACAGTGGATTCAAGGCGGCTATAGAGACCAATGGGACGTGATGGAAGCTCAGGGAGCACAAATCGCCCCGCTGGTGGCGGCCGGCACACTCCAGCCGATCAAGGTCGCTGACATCACCCATTGGAACGACCTGCTGGAGGTCTTCCGCGTGCCCGGCGCCGCCGGGCAAGACGGGGATGGGCACCCATTCACCCAGATCTACACGAAAGCTGCGCGCGACTCAGGAAGGCTTGACGAAGTCTGGGTCGTCCCCACCGTATGGAATGGAGACACCATCGGCTACCGCACGGACCTTATCGACGAGAAGCTCACTTCCTATGGAGCACTCTGGGACCCCAAGTATCAGGGGAAGGTAGCCCTGTTCAACAGCTCGCTCCGAGCGCCGATGGAGGTCCTGGCGACCTTTGTCACCGCCGGTGAGTACCAGACCGAAGGAACCATCGGCAATCCGAGCAAGGCCGACGTCGACTTCGCTATCGACTTCTTGATCGAGAGAAAGGCTGAAGGCCAATTCCGACTCCTTTGGGACGACTTCGGGGCGGCAATCGAGCTCCTCGACACAGGGGAAGTCTCATTGATGAATGCTTGGGAACCCATCGTCAGAGAAGTCGCGGCTCGCGGGAAGCCAGCGGTATACGCGACTGTCAAGGAGGGTTACAACATGTGGTTCCACGGCATCGTGCTGTCGGCTGAGTCCCAGAATTACGACGCCGCCGTCGAGTACGCCAACTTCTGGCACGAAGGCTTCGCTCCTGCCGTGGTCGCCAACCAAGGCTACATAACACCGACCCCCAGCGTTGCACAGTCAGCGCTTAAAGGAGCCGATTCACCCGTTGAGGGCGTCAACGCCTGGGACTACTGGTACGACGGCAAGGGTCGGGACCGTGGATCGGTAAACGACATTGCGTCGAGCGCAGCATGGTGGTGGCAGTTCCCCGACGAGTCCGAATATCTCAATTCCAGGTGGCAGGACTTCGTAGCATCGTAGAGAGCATCGGTGGCTCGAAGCGCAGGGTGTCTGGCTTAGCCGGGCGCCCTGCGCTTCGAGCCACCGATTGCGCTTAGCTAGATTTCAATCGATGACCCGTACTCGTAGCTCGATAAGAGTGGGGTCGCCACCCGCGCGGGTTGGGTTGGAGAACCGTCAAGCCTGGCTTGCGACTCCAGCACTGTTGTGGATCCTCCTAGGACTAGTCGTTCCACTAACAGCAATCGTCGTCTTTAGTTTCTGGACTGGCTCGTCCATTGGCATGAGCTCCGACCTCACAACATCGAATTACGCCAACATTCTCACAAGCGACACATTCTGGGGCACGGTTCGATGGACATTTCGGGTACTTATCATCGTGCTCCTCAGCGTTACCTTGCTCGGCCTGCCGGTCGCCTATTTCACAGCAAGAGTGATCACGGTCGAGTGGATCCGTACCGGCCTCATATTCCTGCTGTTCGTGCCCTTTCTCGTCAGTTACATCATCCGCATGATCACGTGGATCCCACTCTTCGGCCGAGCTGGAATCGTTAACTGGACTCTCACAACAATAAAGGTGCTGGACGCACCATCAGATTTCCTTCTTTACACGTCTCCGTCGATGATCACCGCGCTCGTCTTCCTCTACGTTGCGTTCATGGTGGGACCCGTGTACTTCAAACTCCAACAACTCGACAAAGATCTGATTCGAGCCGCACAGAACCTCGGAGCGTCACCGCTGCGGACCTTCTTGACAGTTGAATTGCCGCTGATCAGACCGGGAATCGTGATCGGATGGCTCTTCGTGTCAGTCATGATCATGTCGGACTTCGCCACCGAGCGTATTGTCGGAGGCGGCCTCTCCCCGATGCTCGCCGGAACTGTCTGGCGACGAGCCGAAGTGCTGCTCTGGCCACAGGCAAGCGCACAAGCCGTCACGCTCGTCATCCTCACCTTGGCCCTCGCCTCAGGACTCATCCGATTTGCGCAACTGGATCAGGACCTCTAAGTGGCTGATCGACACGGCTCACCTCGACCCGCACCTCCAATCCGCTTCCAACGCTGGTCGCAGATCACTCTTGGAGCACCCGTACTCCTGGTTCTCGCCTTCATCTACGTACCGATAGCCGTCATCGCCGTATTGTCCTTCCAGGGACCACAGGGCGGTGCGACCTTCCCCCTCCGTGACCTAGGAACCATCTGGTATAAGTCCCTTACTGATCTCACCGTCATCACCGAACATC
>JASMKJ010000506.1 GCA_030749275.1 Acidimicrobiales bacterium | reverse complement strand
CTGATTTCCAACTTGTCTGATGTGCGCCCGTACCAAGCCAAAGATGCGGCCTCGACGCCGTAGGTATTTCTTCCGAGTGGAACCTGAGAGAGATATTCTTCTAACGTCGCCTCTTTTGGCTGCACACGCTCTAGGTAGATGACACTAGAGACTTCACGGAGCGCATCCATTCGGGTCTTCGGAACTCCGTTGTGCAGTCTCACATACAACTGCGTGATTGAAGGCGTCAGAGATGAAAAGCTGCCGTCAAGAGCTGAGACGATGAGGGGCCACGTATCAGTTTTTTCGGTTTCGAGATAGTCGTGATCCAATGCAATCAAGATCGCATCAACCAAGATTGGCGACATTTGTTCCAACGTCACCGGAAGCACGTTCGACTCCAAGTGAAACCGGCCCAATTCGACACCGTGGCGGTCATACGCAGTTACATCGGCGTCGCGCCTTAACTCCGGCATCACCATTGCAGCTCCGGCGGTTCGGACCAAAATGGCGAACCCAAGAATTACACCAACCAAAACCAAGTACGCAACCGCAGGCCAAGCGGTAGTTCCCGGGGCTTTGGTCTCTGCCATAACTGGGTCAGCCATATCTCATCATGAGCTCCCGCATCATTATTGAGCGGTCAGCCCTGGTTAGGGAGGGTACCTATGAACAGCGGTTCAACTGGACTAGAGCGGTATGCATCATTAAAGGGGGTAGCGGCGGCGGAGGTGATTCCACCCGCATCCGACGCAAACTTCTACCTCGTAGGAAACGAATTTCCCTCGACGCCTAGCAATCTTTTGCAGTTCTTCGTCTGAAATCACACATTTACCTCCCGGACCCAAACGGGGCCCAAAGACGTATGCCACAATTCGCAACCTATTTTCTTGGCATAAGGGACAAGGTTCATTGATTGCTGGAGCGACGTTGCGGGCGGCCCGCAATAGCTCTGGGTGAATATCACAAACCTCGTCACGGTCAACAACTCCACGTTCAATCTCATCCAATAGTCGGCGCCGCTGAAGCCGATAATCGATTTCGGCTGGACCTTCTAATTCCTCGGTGATTGCTAAACCGGTGTGGAACTGCACGTAAATATCGTAGCCACCACTACCGCTCGGTTTTCCACTCCAGCACGAGTTCCCTAGCTCTTTCTTCCGATAGAGGCCCCTCTTCAAGTCGATACTCCAGCAAGCGCTGCAGCATGACCCCAACCGGCGGACCTTCTTCTTCGATCAATTTCGCTATTTCAAATCCATCAAGCGGGACAGTAAATGATTCCGTCCCTTCATCTAGTTCAAGTTGTCGAAGAGCTTCCAAGACTTCGTTTTCTGGGCTTTGCTGATAGGCGCCAAGGATCACCAGTGCGTCCTGTGTATTGGGACGAGTCGCATGCAAAAGATGTCGAAGTGTCGCTGGTCGTTTATCTGTGACGGTCGATAATTCGTGTGCCGCTCCCACGATGCCCGCGACCTTGGATGCCAGGGAATTCGGCACTCTTACCTCTCTCAAGAGGTGTCGGGCATGCTTTTGTTCATCAGCTAACGGCCACAACAACCCAGCCCATCGAAGAGATAGATCACTTTTGATGAGGTCGAGCGCCTGGGGCTCAATTTTTTCGAAGCTGTTCGTTGCAGGGAAAATTTGGGACAGAAGGCCAGTGCGTCGAAGTAACCCGAGTCCTTCGCTGGGTTGATCAACCAGCAAGAACTTTGTCAGTTCGTCATTTATTCGTTCTTTGGAGACAATCGCGAGGCGATCGGCCATTAGTTGAATACTGTCTTCAAGATCTTGTTCGGGGACCAGTGAATAACCCGAAGAGAAACGTGCAGCCCTCAGCATTCTCAGCGGATCTTCCGAGAATGCGATATCGGGCCCGAGCGGTGTGCGCAGGACCCTTCGAGTTAAATCGCTCCTTCCGTCAAACGGATCTACCAACTCCCATGATGGCATTTCGATCGCCATCGCATTGACTGTGAAGTCTCGCCGTCCTAGATCGTCATGGATCGATCCCGAAAATGCCACTTGCGGTTTACGGGAATCGTCCGTGTAGTGCTCAGAACGGTGCGTAGTCACTTCAACGACGACATCTCCCCTACGCGCTCCGATCGTGCCAAAGCGCTCTCCTTGTCTCCACACAGTGGAGGCCCAATCTTCCAATATCGCAGCGGAATGTTCGGGGTGGGCGTCGGTGGTTATGTCTATGTCTTCACTGTGTTCCCCCAAAAAGAGGTTCCGGACGACGCCCCCTACAAGAAAAAAACGGTGCCCCGACGAAACAAAACGGTGAGCAAGGGCCCCGACGCGTTGATCAAGGTCGTCGCGAGCGGATTGGGCGATACCGTCCATGAAAAGAAACCGTAGCTTCGCATAAGAAGAAACTCGCACAGATTTACGGGCGATTCCCAAAATTGCTTTCAGATATCTTGCCCTAACTAGTTGGAGATCTGCTCTCGTCCTG
>JASMKJ010000505.1 GCA_030749275.1 Acidimicrobiales bacterium | reverse complement strand
ATGTCACCATCACACCGACCGGAGAAAGTTTCCACGATCAGGTGATGTGATCACAAAATTCTATGAACCGTTGGACGATCTTGTCCCAGTTGTAAAAGGTTTCTCCGAAATTGTGGCCGTTGGTCGCTAGTTGGGTTCTTAGAGATCTATCTGAAGTCAAGCGATGTACAGCAATCTCAAATTCTGGATAACTCCGATACCACAAACCACCCATACCCCGAGCCACATGTGTGCGGGTCGTCTCACAATGACCGTTCACGAGAACTGGAATGCCAGCAGCCCATGCCTCGAACAGCACAAGCGAAAAAGATTCCAAAGCAGAGGGATTAATTAAAAAGTCGGCCCCTCTCAACAAGGACCACTTGGTTACATCGTCGGCACCTCGGACGACCAATACATCATCGTCACTATCGATAGCCACACTGGGTTCGCCTAATAGAACAAGCTGGTGATCGCTCTTCGAACGAGACTTATGGGTTCGCCAAAAGTCAACGAGAGCCAAAGTTCCTTTGGCGTGTTCTATCCGCCCAACACAGATCACATAAGGCTTATCGGATAGACCGAGTTTGCTTAGTGCAGAAGGGTCATCCTTGAGAGGTTCTTCAATTCCCCATCCCAAAACGACGCTTGGCAAATGAGCTACAGAATGAGTTCGTTGCAACAAGTGCTGCTCGGCTAAAGACCCGTAGATGAGGCCGCGGCTTTTCTCTAACATTTCGCCGACTCGAGACAATCGTAAAAATGGCTCGTCGTGTGCCGCGGGGATGATTACTCCGCGACTAGCCAACTGTGGAGCGATCGCGATTGTCGGCCAAAAGAGATAAGGCGCAAATAGCACCAGGTCTGCCACCGATTGTTGGACCGCGTCCGCAAGGCCCTCACTGACTGGTCCCTGATGGAAAAAGAATTGATCTTGTGTCGTCGGATCGACGCTAGACGGACCTAACTGAATTCGACGCTCTAATGGCGACCAAGCGTCATTACGACCCGAATCAACGAGATGCCGATGGATCATCAACGAATCGGCAACAGTTGTCCCGGGGGCATGTTCATTTGCCCACGAATTGGATGAGTTAGCACAGGTGGTGTGGAGACCTACTGTCCACCCGGCTTGACGGGCTAATCTCCTCGCGAGTGCCCCGACAGCGTTCTCCGCGCCCCCAACGGGCCCATATCGCGGAATGACAAAATCGACTTTCATAGGGACTCGTCCCACGACAAAGCCTTATCTAACCCATCGGCCACCAATGCGCCAGAAAAAACTCTGCTTCGGCGATGCCCACTACCGGCGAGTCGATCGAATAACTCTGTATCGGATAGGACTCTTTCGAGAGCAGTGGCAACAACGGTTGGAGCCTTTGAAGTAAGCAACAGCCCCGCTTCGCCGACTGTTTCACCTACAGCCGTGTTTTCGTAGGCCACCACAGGAATCCCTCGAGCCATCGCCTCCAATATGGGGACCCCAAAGCCCTCGTGATCGCTCAATGTGCAGAAAATGGATGCACTCTGATACTCGAGTTCCAATTCACCCTCAGTAACCCAACCCGTCAGGGTCACAACGTCTTCAAGACCAAGGGCGGCAATCAATCCCTCTAGGGCGGCATCGTAAGGATCTACAGTTGAGGATCCCACGATTCGGAGCTTTGCATCAGGAAATACCTGGTGAAGAACAGCCATGCTGGCGATTAGGTCGTGAATTGCTTTATTCGGAGCAACTCGGCCAACAAACAAAATGATGGGCGGTTCGTCAGCCTTGGCTTTGACGACGGCTGTTTCGCGAAGGGGAAGCGGAACGACGAAACTTTTGACGTTTCCGAAGCCCGCTAAAACTTCGGAATTGAACTGACTATCACATATGGCAAATTGGCTTTTCCCTATCAACTCGGCCAGCTGATCTTGTGCATTAAGTATTTCGAAGGCAGTGTCAGGATCCCATCGGATCAAAAGTTCAGGGGGAGTGAAGTTGTGGAAAATCAATCCTAAGGACTCCTGACGGGTCGCAAGAAAGTCTGCGCACGGCGACGCTTGCGCTACGTGATAGAGAAACAGTGTGTCGCTAGGTGAATGGATGTGGCGGTCAACCTCGTCAAGATTGAATGATTCCTTTGTTGTGGCTGAATTTTCGTCGCCGACAAAGATTTCTGAATGGCAACCGCGGGAGCGAAGGTGCTCTCTGATCCACATAACGTGACTGCCTATGGCGTCCCCGTGAGCCAGCATCGGGACGAATTGATGAACGGCTTTCCACCTCACAGTGATTCCAGAAGGCGACTTGATATCTGACTTCGAAATTGTTGTTCGACGACACTACGGTCGAAACATTTTGCTCGTCGGTGGCCAGCGTCGCGGAGACGATTTGCGAGGCTGGCATCTTGGCTAACTCGGTGAAGAGCCGAAGCGACGACTAAGGGACTTTTATCAGCCAACAGCAAACCACCACTCCCAACGGTCTCTGCTACGGCCGTACAGCTAAACGCAACAACTGGCAAACCGTGGTTCATGGACTCAATTACTGGGACACAAAATCCTTCGTGATCGCTAAGACAACAAAATACGTCCGCTGCCAAGTAATGAGATACAAGCTGTTCTGGAGGAACTGAGCCATGGAACGTGACGTGGTCTCGCATTCCAGCGTGATTGATGATGGTGTCCAAGGCGCTTCTGTAACCGGGCGGCCCATCCGTACCGACAAAGTGAAGATGAGCGTCATCATCACATGTCTCTCTTAGGGTCTTCACAGCGGCGACCAAATCGTGGTGTGCTTTGTTGGGAGCGACTCTGCCGACAAATAGCACCTGAGTCCCGCGGCGCGCGCGTTTCAAGCGGGTCAGAACCCCCTGATTTGGCGCAGCGAGGAGAGGGTCGAAAAGCACTGGAATTGTCTCTGTTGATCTATACCCGAGAACGTCAAGTTCAAACTTGTTGAAATCGGAGTCACAGATAGCGTGGTCGCAAATTTTCGCGTATCTGGCCATTTGATCTCTTCCAAGTTGAACCTCAGCGGCTAATAGACCGTCCCACTTACCAACGAGCGAAGCGGGTGTGATGTTGTGATAGTTAGCGATCTTGACAGCAGGGTGTCGCGCCCATCGGTCAGCAACAGGGCTCCCGATGGAGAACTGATAGATCACTGCGTCGGCGTCGCCGGGAAGATCGTCAACGTAATGTGTGTCAGCCATTAGGTCTGAGTGTCGGAACATAGAAAATATTTCGCTCTCAAACCCTGAGCTTCTGAGGATTTCTCTCAGAGCAAGAGTGTGATTGCCAACTGCGTCACGAGGAGAAATCGTAGGTACAAGCTGATGAACGCTAGTCATTGAAGCTTCGCTGTTATAAGTGAGCAAGTGGAATCTGAAGCTTCGGTAACGGTGAGGTCGGAGGCGTGCTCACGGGACAGCAAATAGCACCAAGTTTCGGGATGTAGTGGACGCCCGTGTAATAAGTCAGTCGCAACGGGTCCGAACCGGCTGGACAAGCTTTCGGGGTGAGCGACAATTACCGCTACTGGTGCTCCCGGCTTACAGCGCAGCAAAAGAAGACGGAGGACGCGCAGTTGCTCATTTAGCGAACCTCGATCAGTAACACCACATAAGACAAAACCTCCAAGTACGTCGCTTTCGAGATGACTGAGGTGGTCAAGTAACTGTTCTTGACGAACATCAACAGCCTCAATGGTGTCTCCTGTGGGTGAGACCCCATAAATGTCAACACTTTGTCGACTCAAAAAACGGAGTAGTTCAGGCTGGAACAGATCCCCGAATACAACCCGACCGGGAGCGTCAGTCAAATGCTCCAAGAGGATTTCCTTGAATTCTTCGGGCACGCACGTATTCGCAATTCCCGCGATCAATTCCGAGCGCGCCGCGGCCCCAACATCTAACTGGTCTTCTATAGCCGAGACTCTGCGGTCGATGTTCTTCAGCATCGCATCGAGCAAACGAAGAGGTCGGGTAACGTGTATCCCCAAAGCAGTGACTTGTTGAGCCATGTGTCGGTGATAGAAGTACGTCAAGCGGCGAACCACCCACTTAACGAAGCTACCTACGGATGACCTTGACTCAAGCGGGACCGAAGCATCCACATAGGATGCGGCCTCTATGCCTCTAATGGTGTCTTCGACACCGTTTTCAAGGCTTGCGTCAGGTATCCAGCGGCGGAATTCCTCCTCGAGACTCCGGAGCAAAGCCCTCGGGTACTCGCCCGTTGCGGCCCGGTTCCGAGCTTCGGTTTCTATTTCGGCGACTATTTCCTGGAAGTAGTCGGTATCAGACTGAGAATCACTCATTATCTAGTTCTCCAGAGGCTGGCCCACCGGCGGCGTGACGAGTCGATAGCGTAGCTGGGACATGCGGGTTGCTATTGACGCTACGCCACTGATCGGTATTCGTACTGGCATCGGTGTTTTTGTAGAGGGATTACTTCATTCCATTCGGGAAATGGAGGATCGAGAAAATAGAGTCGAAATGGCGGAATATACGCTGTCGCTTCGCGCCCGTATGCGCGGCCAGACCCGTGGTACCTGGGTACCCATACCGGCCGCGCAAGCTCCGGTTCTGTGGCGATTATTGAACGCGCCAAAGATCGAAAGATTCCTAGGCAAGGTGGATGTGGTTCACGGAACCAACTTTGTTGTTCCACCATCGACCTGTCCGCGCGTACTCACGATCCATGACTTATCTTTTCTGGGCGACTACCCGGGAGCGGGGCGGTTCAACCGGCGACTTCACCTTTCGGTACGAAAAGCAGTCGAATCTGGTGCCACGATTCACACAATCTCAAACTTTGTTGGCGAAGAGATTAGAGACAAGTACGGGGCGACGGATGTGAGAGTCGTCTATCCCGGAATTTCTCAAAGCTCGACACGGTCAACATCCACGATCCCGATGATCGTTGCGGTCGGAACGACGCAGCAACGAAAGGGCATTACAGAGTTGGTAAAAGCCTTCGAGATCCTCGCCAATCACCACAAAGAAGCCGAACTTCAAATCGTGGGACCACCCGGAGACTCCGAATCACAAGTTGTTGACTGTATCAATAGGCTTCCCCTAGAGATTCAATCCCGCGTGCACCGCGTTGGCTATGTAGACCGACAAGAGAGAGATCGCCTAATTGCTGACGCGATGATCCTTGCCCACCCCAGCTACTACGAAGGTTTTGGTCTGCCGATCATTGAAGCCATGTCGATGGGTACTCCGGTCGTCACCACCACCGGGGGGGCAATCCCCGAGGTAGTGGGAGATGCCGCATTAACTGTGGCCCCCGGCCAAGTGGAAGCTCTGGCTGCAGCGCTTCTGGAACTGCTTAATGACGAGAGCTCTCGGAACACACTCATTTCTGCTGGCTTGAACCGCTCAATAAAGTTCAATTGGAGCAACAGTGCGCAAGGAATGATCGATCTCTATACCTCACTAGCCTGAGCAGTGTGGCGAGTGCATACTTCCAAGGGGTACACAAATTAGATACTTGTCCGTCGTAGGCTTGCGACGTTGCACCCGATAGCGAGAAGAGTTTCGATTGCGTACCGCCCTAATCACAGGTATCACCGGTCAAGATGGCCAGTACTTGGCAGAAGTCCTTCACGAAGAGGGGTACAAGGTTTACGGTCTGATCAAAGGACAGCGAAACCCGAAAGCTGAGATGATTACTAGTGAGTTTCCGTTCGTCGAACTTGTTGAGGGAGACCTGCAGGACCTTTCGTCGCTCATCGCTGCACTGGA
>JASMKJ010000504.1 GCA_030749275.1 Acidimicrobiales bacterium | reverse complement strand
CGGGTAAATCCTGAGAGGGTGGGACCCGTTCGGCGCATGCATCGATCACTCGTATGACACCGACACCTTCTGGGAGACCTGACTGAGTTATGCCATCAGATAGGTCGGTGAGGGCGTTTTGTCGACGTAACGCCAAGGGATCCATGCTCAGTTCTTCGGCCAACTTGTTCATTTGTGATTCAGCGACAAAGGCACCTTGCGGACCGCCGAACCCGCGGAACGCGCCACCAGGGACGCTGTGGGTGTACACCGCTCTGCTGTCGATACGAGCATTGGGGACGTCATAAGCGCCAGCTATCGACAAATGAAGATTGCCCAGCACCTTGTTGGAGGTGTAGTTGTAGGCGCCAGCATCGAGCCACACGTCGGCTTCAACTGCAGTAATAATCCCTTCGGATGTAGCGCCCAGTCGAGCACTCACTGTCGCACGATGACGTTTGTGGTGGCCCACAATTGACTCTTCACGGGACCAACCGCAATGCACTGGGCGGTCAATCCCCAAAGCACTGAGTTTGCGCGCTGTCACTGCCATCACGATCTGCAAGCTCATATCTTCTTTGCCGCCGAAAGCGCCCCCGATCGCCGCATATTTAACGCGTACTTGCTCCTCGTCCATGTCGAGCGCGTGTGCTATTTGTTCCCGGTCTTCATGTATCCACTGCCCGCCGGTCTCCACGGTGACCCGGTTCTCTTTGTCTATCCAAGATGTGGCAGCCTCAACCTGAAGGTAGGCGTGCTCCTGATGGGGAAGCTGGTAAGTGCCTTCAATCACAACGTCTGCCTCTGTCATTGCATGGCCGACGTCTCCCTTGCGGATTCGCAGCTCGTGGTAGGTGTTAGTTGTGGAGCCCGGATGCACTAGAACTTCATCAGTTTTCGCGGTGGCGATGTCACATGTCAGGGGTAACTGTTCCCATTCTGTTGCAATCAGAGTGGAAGCTTGTCGTGCTTCAAGAATCGATTCTGCGACAACGACGGCAAGGTGGTCTGCTTCCCATCGGCTTACATCACACGCGACTGAGCTCCGTCCGGTGTCGTCGAGTCCGATGAAGACGGGTTGGTCGAACAGGGTAAGACCGTATTCATTTACTGGTACATCAGCGGCAGTGACAACGGCCACAACCCCGGCCGAAGCCAAGGTGTTGGTCAGATCCATGGAGAGTAAGCGGGCATGGGGCTGGTTGGTGAAGACAACAACAGCATGTAACGCGTTGTCCGGTATTCGATCTGCTGGATATGACGCCAGTCCGGTGACTTTGTCAACGGCATCAAGACGCTCAGGGTTTGTGCCAACAGCCATCAGGAAACGTTGTCCATTTCCCCTGCTGCTTGGAGCGCTTCGAGTATTGAGTAATAGCCAGTGCAACGACAAAGATTCCCGGCAAGTCCCGACCGAATTTCATCAGCTGATGGGTTCTTGTTTTCATTGAGCAGGGAAGCCGCTGCGACCAGAAAACCGGGTGTGCAAAACCCGCATTGAACTGCGAACTTATTGAGAAAACTTTGTTGAACGGGGTGGAGTTCCTGATCTTGGGCGAGTCCCTCAACTGTGACAATGCAAGCACCATCAGCCTGCGCTGTGGGCACGAGGCAACTCGTCACCGCAGAGCCATTAAGTTGAACGGTGCAAGCCCCGCACTCGCCTTCGGAACACCCTTCCTTTGTACCCCTCGACACAGTCTCTCTGAGCCACTCGAGCAGAGTTGAGTTGTTCCCCAACGGGGCGGTAATTATTGATCCATTGACTTCGCAAGAAATTTCCGTCGTTGCCGATATGTCACTTTGGCTTGGTTCGCGACGACCGACACTCCAGCCAAGCAACGGGGCGATGGCAGCGTCTTGAAGAAAACCATCTGAGAGCCCTGAGAGAGCGCGATGAATTGCAGTCTTAGTGACAGTTTGCCGGTAAACAGCGGTGCCTCGTATGTCATCGATGGGCGATATGTGTTCCCCTGCGATTTCAGCGGCACCATCAATGGTCTCCTCGTTGAGCTCTTTGCCAATCAAATATTCCTTGAGAGACGTCGAGATTGAAACGATCTCGCTGACGCTACCGATCGCTATATCCGCTCGATTAATCGCTGACGTAGTTTCGTCAAGCTCAAGAACGATTCCGGCGTGAACAACTGAAATTGCTTGTGCGCTCCGGTTCCCTACTTTCAACCATGTCCCAATTGTGTTGTTGTTCCACAGCGGCACCTTGATGGATCGCACTAGTTCACAGTCGTTAAGAGCAGTAGCCCGAAAGCCAGTAAAGAACTCTCTCATTGGAAGTTCGCGACTGCCGGTAGATGAGTCGATGACTACTGATGAGTCGAGGGCTACTAGCGCTGAAATTGTGTCGTTAGCGGGGCTCGCAGTCACAATGTTGCCAACCACCGTTGCCCGGTTACGTAGTTGCGGAGACCCGACCTCCAAACAGGCCATCCGAAGTAAATCGAGTGCAGGGTCCAAGCCGTCTGAGTCGATGACTTGGTTATGTGTTACCGCACACCCAATTTCTATATCTCTGTCATTTACGCTGATCTGGGTGCACTCTGGGAGCCCCCAAATATCTATGAGAACGACGTCGGAACCACTGGCTTCTTCACGTTGGATTTCCAACATGAGGTCTGTCGCACCGGCAATGGGGAGTGCCGTGGGGAAGGACTCATAGATTTTGAGTGCTTCTGTCCAACTAGCTGGCCGCAAGACTTTCTCGATTTGTGTTCCCGGGCGCTGAGACTCATGAAGAAGTCCCGCTTCTAGGTTCATGTCGCTGCTTCCGAAAAGTCTGCCAGAGTGTTGTCGATCCACTTTTCGAGGTCGCTTATGACTTCTGCTTTGTTGATTTCGTTGAGAAGTTCATGTTTTGCTTCCTCATATAGTTTGATTGTCTTCATGGGGCTGGGCATATCTTCAATGGCTTTCAGAGAGTCGCCATATGGGACAAATGGATCTGCGGTGCCGTGGAAGAATCCCACAGGGATTCTTATGTTGCCGATTTCTTCACGGAATTGATCCAGAGCGACAACTTCCGCCTCAAGGAGCGGGCGTTTGTATAACCCGCGGTATACCAGGGGGTCGGCGTCATAGGCCTCACATACCTCTAGATCTCGTGACATCCCCAGGGGGTCGGAATCTTCTGGTGGCAACTCTGGCAGGGCAAGAACTTCGCGAGCCCACTTCCAGTCGCCTATTACTGCTCCGAAAAACGCTGCTCCTGTGGCTCGATCTGGCCAACGTTGTACGAAACGAGCAGCTAACAAACCGCCCATTGAATGGCCCACAAGGAGCAAAGGCAGCCCATCTGGGAAACGGTTGGTAGCGGATGACGCTGCGGCGCCGAGATCATCTACTACGAGACCAAAATCAGTGATCAGTGCGCGTTCTCCTTCAGAGAGACCGTGTCCGATGTGGTCGGAAGCCAACACTGCAAGCCCTTTGTCTACGAGGGCTTCAGCTACGTGTGCATACCTTCCGCCATGCTCCGCGTAGCCGTGGAGGATAAAAACAAGAGCTCGGGGATTGCCTATAGGGCTCCACAGTCGAAGATGGAGCATGCCCCCGTGCCCTTGGATTCTGAACTCTTCGAGATTCACACCACTACCTCGTTTTCACGGTCAACGCCTGTGAACAACACCCCGACGACCGTTCCTGCCTCCAAGGAGGTTTCTACTAAACCAGCCAGTCCTGCCGTCCCGGTCGCTGAAACGTTTAAGCCAGTAACGCTAGTGGCAGTTTGATGAGTTTCAATGAGGGTTGTTTCGGGTACGACAACAGGGGTCCCTCCGCTTTTCATGGTGGCCTCCACTAAGGGCATCCAGTCGTATGTGATGTCATCCAGTAGCCCCGAGGCAACGCTGTCTGGTTGGTTCCACGGCCACATGTACTTCTCAGGGATGGAACGTGCTTTTCCCATATCAAAATCGGGTGCCAGGAGATCCCAAGCGCGTTTGAGTGGAGCGCACCCGGCTGCTTGGACTGGGTAAATAGCTGTATCGGGCAGAGCTCTAGCAGTGGCCGTTCCTAAAGCACCACCTCCGACTTGGACAAATACAGTGTCGAGGTTGCTTACTTGGTCTCTGAATTCCCACCCCAAAGTACGTCCACCGTCAAAAGTTGAAGGTGTGTCGATCCCTTGCACACCGAAGGGACGTGAGCCATTTTTCACCGCTTCGACAAAGCGTGCGTAACAAGGATCGCCGGTATCAATCGAGTTCGGTTTGCAAACGTGAAGTTGGGCTCCGAGAGCTTCGAGCAACGTGAGAGCAGATTCTTCTGCCCAAGTAGGCACAAACACTTCAATGGGCTTATTCATGGCCTTAGCGACGATTGCGGCTGCTATGGCAGCATTCCCACAGCTAGCAATTGCCAAGGGTTCAGAAGTTGGCTTTTTGTCTTGTTCGATAGCTAGATGTAATGCGACTCCAAACAAATGCCTTGCTTTGTGTGATCCTCCAACCGAATTGATCTCTACCTTTATTTTTAGGTCGACATTGAGATCGAGGGCGGTAGCAAGTGCGGATCCATCGACAAGTGGCGTCATGGAAAATCCTTTGCCGTCGACCTGTGTTATCTCTTGATCCAGGCGGTTTACCAAGTCAACAAATTGTTGATCGCTCCAGCCGTCAGCGAGGGCTTTGCTGTACGAGTCGAGCCGCTCGCGGTACACGATGAAAGGATTGGTGTCCATCAGGTCACTCGAGGTGCTTTGCTCCGGTCGCTTCATTGAATTCGTCAATCTTGCTGTCCCAAGTTTCGATGAGGGGCCTGAGATCATCCCACCAAGTCTGGTTTCGTCGGCATTCGAAGTCCTCAATGGAGATACCTTGCTGTTCGACCCAGGTGAAATAGCCGAGATTGAATACGCGGTTCCGGTTTGCTTCGTCCATGTCGAGGATGTCGTCAGTGGTCAATGAATTGAGATGGTTTGCGACTGCAGCCTCACCTTCAGGATCATCAAATCCTTCGGGGTAGTCGCGCCGCATTACTTTTTCGCGT
>JASMKJ010000503.1 GCA_030749275.1 Acidimicrobiales bacterium | reverse complement strand
GGTTGGTAGTCGGTCGAGTATGGGGTGAAGGAGCCTGTTGACGCCGATTCCGGCCCATACGGTCCAGAGCACCAGAAACCACCAACCAAACCTCCCCTCCCAGATGGCCCATGTTGAAGCAATTACTGCCCCAAAGGGTACAGAGATACCCAGAATAATGAGGTTTAGTCGTGTCTTGCGCGCCGACCATGCGCCCAGAGCGGCTAGCGAGTACAGGGAAGTCATCGATACCGTTAGAAAGAGATTCAAGTCGCTTGAGTACCACGGCCTGACCTGCTTCATTTCCCACCAGACCCGGGTAACTGCGAGGCGGGAGATATCCGCAGGATTTGACAGCGCATATCCGACCAATGCCCGATTTGAGTTGTCGAAGTTTGACGGTTCCGGCATGGTGATGGAGGTTTCGGGTACTCCGTGCACCACCGTTCCTTTCCACGTCTCTGGTCCGAAATCTCCGTGTACCGCGGAGAGCGAAGGACTTACGACGGCAAGTAGCAGGATTGTTGCCCATGTTGCTGCCACGATTGTCAGGCGTCTTGGCAGACGTGCCCGCTGTGACAGAGCCAACACCGTGATCACGGCACCGAGCAGGACGATCCCATTTGGACGGATTGAAAAGGTGAGGCCTGCTACCAACCAGAGCGGCCCCCAGGACCAGCGCTCTATGTCAACTGCTCGTGCAAGACAGTAGGCGGTGAGGACAACCCCGGAGAAGAACAACGTCTCTGTCAGGACATATCTTGTCCACTGGTTGATCAGAGGATGGAGAAGGTAGAAGGTTGCTGCAGACCAGCCGGCGATTTCACTGCTGTAGCGCCTGCCTAGAGACAAGAGTGCTAGTGCAGCGAGAATGACTCCGACAGAGTTCGTTACGACCGAGAACACTGGGCCAGAGCCAAGGGCCAGTCCGACGCGGAGTAGTCCTACGAAGCCGACATACCCGATGTAGGAGCTGTCTATTGAACTCGGGAAGTTGTCGGCGGCCCGTAGGTAGTACCCTGAGTCGGGAGCTTGAATAGGACGAAAGGGAAGCGAGAAGAGAAGTCCAGTCACTATCTGACCTATGGCGAAAATGGTCAGAATCCACAGTAGGTCAACTCGTGTTTTCGTCACGGCTCTGCGTTTCCTTTATTGCATGGTTGTTGAAACAGGAAACTAGCGTATGTTCTGGTGGGTTGATTCCTAGATGACAGAGGCATATACCATGACAGCGCTTCCTGAGGGTTGCCTGGCAGTCGTAATCCCCTGTTTCAACGAAGTTGAGCGTATCCGACCGTGCATTAGCCGTGTGCTGGAGCAATCAGTAGTCGGTGAGGTGATCGTCGTCGACGATGGTTCTACTGATGGGACAAGCGACATACTCCGCAATATGTCACATGAGAGAGTAACCGTCAGGGCTCACACCACAAACCGCGGAAAGGGGGCCTCGGTTAGGACTGGATTCAAGTCGACATCCGCGCCGTATGTAGTGATTCAAGATTCGGATCTGGAGCAGGATCCTTCGGACTACGGCCAGTTGATCCGACCGCTAATCGATGGTGTAGCTGATGTTGTCTATGGGTCTCGATTCCCTGATCGACGCCGGCTTCAGGGTCAATACTGGTCCCACTTCCTCGCGAACAGGTTCCTGACGATGCTCTCCAATGCAGCGACGGGATTGAACCTCAGCGATATGGAGACCGGATACAAGGCGTTTCGACGAGATGTGCTGACTGGTATTCAGATTGAGGAGAACCGATTCGGTGTCGAGCCGGAGTTGACCGTCAAGGCATCTCGTGGCGGGTGGAGGATCATGGAGATTCGAGTCTCCTATTCTCCTCGTACTTTCGAGGATGGAAAGAAGATCGGCTGGCGTGATGGCATGCGATCTGTCTATTGCATCTTCCTGTATTCGCTTCGGCGTAGGCGTTGACCAGACCGTTCTGTTCCCAATGGATGGGTATGGTTACCGAGGTCGGACCGCGAGAGGGGCGACGCTTCGGTTCAGCGAAACCGGATGGACGCCTGCTCAAACTTGAGTTATTTTCAGATCCGAATTGAGACTGTCCACTATATCGCTGATCTCATCTGCGTAGTTTGGGTTCATGACTACTACGGTGGCTCCCGCTTGGCCGAAGATGAAGTTCAAGCCCGGTGCCGGTCACGCCGTATAGTTCGCCGGATGACGGACACCTCCAGAGTTCGTTTTCGGCGATCAATTTATTTCCCGATCGACCAACCCAGCCAACCTGGGTAGCCGGGTTGCCAACTACAAGTCCGTGAGCCGGGACGTCTCTCACTACGACGGCGCCTGCACCCACGAGAGCCCAGTTGCCGACCGATACCCCGGCGAGTACGACTACGCGGGCACCTATCGATGCGCCGGTCCCAACGATGACGCCTGCAGGGTCCCAGTCGTCGACTCCCTTCATATGACCAGAAGGATCGGTTGACCTGGGATAACGATCGTTGGTGATGACTGCTGCGGGTCCGATGAACGCGTAGTCGCCGATCTCTGCCGGTTCGTAGATTAGTGCGTAGTTTTGGATCTTCACCTTTTTTCCAACTTGAACACCGGGTCCCAGATAGGCACCACGACCTACAACAGAATCTGCACCAAGAAATGCGCCTTCTCTCACCTGTGCAAGGTGCCAGATGGTGCAACCGGCAGCGATCGTTGCGCTCGGGTCCACATCCGCCGACGGATGC
>JASMKJ010000502.1 GCA_030749275.1 Acidimicrobiales bacterium | reverse complement strand
GAGTACGAGGTGCCGGCCCAACCATGGACGAATAAACCAACCATGCTGAACCACGGGCCGAACGACACATAGATCTCGTAGCCTCCGCTGTAGAGCACTGTCAAACCGGTACCCTCGGTACACCTCGGAACAGTGGTTCGGTGCGCCCCCTCCACCGCTTTAACCGCCGAGAGCAAGGACCCTCCGTTGGCTGTCACCTTCGCCGAACTCGGCGTTCCGTCTTCAGTGACTCGCGTCCTCGCCAGCCAGGGGATAGCCCAACCGTTTGAGGTGCAAACGGCCGCTATTCCAGACGCGTTAGCGGGACGTGACATTTGCGGGCGCGCGCCAACTGGATCTGGCAAGACCATCGCATTTGGAATTCCTGTGATCGTGCGCACCGCCGGGTCGCGACCCAAAGCTCCATCCGCTTTGGTGTTGGCACCCACTAGAGAATTAGCTGAACAAATCGCCGATGAACTACGACCGCTTGCCCAAGCACACGACTTGTGGGTGTTGTCCGCGTACGGTGGCACCAACATCAAACGCCAAATCGACCGACTCAACAAAGGCGTCGACGTGCTCGTCGCCTGCCCAGGACGTCTTCAAGATCTCCTCGACCGCAAAGCGTTGACCCTTGAATCTGCGCGGACTGTAGTGATCGACGAAGCAGACCGCATGGCCGACATGGGTTTTTTGCCTGACGTACGACGCATATTGGATCTCACTCCTTCGGACCGACAGACCTTGCTGTTTTCGGCGACCCTCGACAAAGACGTCGCTGCGCTTACCCGCGACTACCAGTGCGACCCGGTCCGTCACGAAGTGGGACCAGAAACCCCCGACATTCAGCTCCTTCAACATCATTTCTGGGCTGTTGACCGAAGCGAACGAATCAACGTAGCGGTGAACCTGATCAGGAGAACAGGGAAAACGGTGGTGTTCACTCGGACACGCCACGGAGCTGACCGTGCAGCAAAACAACTTGGCCGAGAAGGTCTCGAAGCAGCTGTCATCCACGGGGCACGGACTCAAAGCCAACGCGACCGAGCGTTAGCCCATTTCACTGACGGAGAAGCTTTGGTTCTTGTCGCCACCGACGTAGCCGCGAGAGGCATTCACGTTGACGGCATCGAATGTGTGCTTCATTTCGATCCTCCAGAAGACGGCAAAGCGTATGTGCATCGAAGTGGACGAACCGCGCGCGCGGGTGCCTCCGGAACTGTTGTGTGTTTTGTTGACAAATCGCAGCGTAAAGCAGTCAAACATTTACAACGCGAAGCTGGGATTGATGTCCAAGTAGTAGACCCTGACTTGGATGGATTCGGAGACGCTCGACCGCTCAGCCCGAAACCACAAAAAACTGGTGGTCAGAACCAGCAATCATCACGCCCGCAAGGTCGTAAACCTTCTGGGGGTCAAAACCGCAACAACGGTAAAGGTACGCGTAGACCTCAAAACGGAAAGTCCGGGCAACGCAACGGACAGCACCAAAAATCTGGATCTAGTGGCAAACCCGCTGGTAAAGGTAAACCGGGCGGTAAAGCTAAACCTGGGAAAAGAAAACCCGCCGGCAAGAAGAGAAATCCTCAAGGTGCCAAACGAGGCAACGGTTACCCGAAATCCAGACAAAGCCCCAACCGCAAAAAGGCTGCTCAGCAACGCCGCCGTTGAGAGCAACCTCGTAGATGGGGCTCGCTGACCGCCATGTCTAAGAAACCCGCCTGCAAGTAAGGTGCCGGATATGGACAAACTCCGCACCTCAGATGAACGATTCGAAAACCTAGTTGATTGGCCCTTCGAACCTCGTTACGTGAACCTCGACGATGACCTTCGCGTCCACTACGTCGACGAAGGAACAGGCCCAACAGTGTTGCTGTTACATGGCGAACCAACTTGGGGGTACTTGTATCGAAAAATGATTCCCGGCCTGGTCGACTCGGGATGTCGAGTCGTTGTCCCAGACCTTGTTGGTTTCGGTAGATCAGATAAGCCTTCGATGCGCGACGACTACACCTACGGGCGGCATCTTCGCTGGCTCACTCAAACAGTCAGTGAGATCAACGCAGTGTCAGAGTTAGGTCCGACCACGTTGTTCTGTCAGGATTGGGGTGGGTTGTTGGGCCTGTGTCATGTGGCGCAGCATCCAGAAAGGTACCGCGGGGTTGTGGCATCAAACACCGGTGTCCCATTAGGGCGGGACATTGGTATGACCGACGAAAACCCGTTTGCTCTTTGGCGCCAATTCTCTCAAGACATGGACCCGTTCGTGGCATCGGCATGTGTTGCCAGTGAAGTGTCTCCTCTGCCTTCGATCCCGGGCTTTCAACTCAGCGAAGAAGAAAAACGTGCTTACGACGCGCCATTCGTGGACGAAACATATGTTGCTGGGCCACGCCAGTTCCCTCTACTAGTTCCAACTTCAGGGGTGCATCCCGGTGCTCATCTATGTCGAGAAATCTGGTCACTGCTGGCTGACTGTCATGTGCCTCTAACAACAGCATTCGGAGATCGCGACCCGGTGACCGGTCCGCTGCAAGGCTTGCTGTCTGCCGGCGTGCCAGGAGCCGCAGATCAACCACACGTCATTGTCGAAAACGCCGGCCACTTCATCCAAGAACATCAACCCCACCGGTGCGTCGACACCATTTTGGCACTACTGGATCGCACCGCATAACCGCTGTTTTTGGTCGATGCACACAACGCCAGCGGTGGTAAAGGTAGTAGCTTGCTGATCGCTAGCGACCTACCGGAAAGCGGAACTAAACATGGTGGAAACCACCGGTAACACGAGTATCGATATCGACGCCAGCCCCGAAACGGTCTACGCGATCTTGACGGACCTGACCAGAATCAGTGAACTCA
>JASMKJ010000501.1 GCA_030749275.1 Acidimicrobiales bacterium | reverse complement strand
AGAAAGCCCGAGGCCTCTGTCGTAAATTGTTCTTCAGTCATCTCGGGCATTAGAGATCTCCAGGATATTTAGAAGTAGCAAATATATTCTCAAACTAGCCGGTAACACGACTAATCTTCCTACTCATGGGTCAACCTGTCCGAGTTGCCGAAAAAATCTCCCCCACCAGTCCAGGGACGATTCGGTTCGAAACCAACCGCCCCCTGACAGGTATGGGGCACCGCTACTACCGCAGCGCGGCAGATTCATTGAGTGAGGAAGACCCAGCAGATGTTCTCGCTGCACGATTGTTTGCTCGGGGAGGGATCGACTACTTGCACGTGCATGGCAACGTTGCAACGGTCGACCTAGCGAAGGGGTACACCTCTGAAGGCATCGTCGACATCATTGTCGGCTTGTTTGCGCACTACCAAACATAGACAAGTCGACCAAGTCTGGGTTTGAATCGAACATACGTTCGGTTAAAGTTACGGGATGCAAAAAGCATCTGTCGCCGTTTCTTTGGTGAATGACCTACGCCAGAGTTCTGCTCCGGTGGTACTCGCTCACGATCGCACTTTGCCAGTAGTTGATGAATTAACTGGCCTGTTTAACGGAAAAGGATTGAAGCAAGGGTCGACCACTGAAGTTAGCGGGACAGGGGCAGTCAGTCTGGCCGTCGCTCTAACTGTCGGTATAACTCGTTCTAAGGGATGGGTGGTGGCCGTAGGTTTGCCAGAGTTGGGTTCCTCAGCAGCTTCTGACCTGGGAGTTCAATTCCGAAGGTGGGCGTTTGTTGATGAACCCAAAGATCAGGCAGGAGAGGTGATACACGCTCTGACGGGAGCTGTAGATCTCATTTTGATTGGGCCTGAGATCAGGCTGCGCGCTAGTCATGGACGAAAGATTGCTGCGAGGATGCGCGAGAGAGGCACTTCCGTTGTCACTGTTGGCGATGCTGGTCGCTGCAATCTGCAGCCCAGCGTTCGTCTTAGAGTCAACCGAACTGAATGGACAGGTTTAGGACATGGCTATGGTCGTTTAACTTCTCGCAAAGTAGAGATAGAACTAGTGAACCGAGGTGTGGATTCCAACTCTCACCGACAACTTTTGTGGCTTCCTGACGGAGAAGGCCGTTTAAGTGCTGTAGATCAAGATAATGAGTGGACAAGTCAGTCCGAATTCTGTTCCCGTGACGAACAGAAAATTCTCACTGATTTGGATAAACAAATCCCCTGGGCAAGTTAGGTGAACCTTTCGCGTGACCCAAACAGATGCACGGACGTTAATTTTGGTTGTTCCTCACTGGCGAACTATTGCCGCCGGGACTGGTTACAACATTCCTGCTGTTGTCGTAAACAAGAATCGGGTTGTTGACGCAACACCTGCCGCGATGAGCCATGGAATTGTGCCGGGTATCCGCCGCCGAGAAGCCCAGAGCCTTTGCCCAGATTTAGAAATTGTTGCTGATGATGAAGAGCGCAACATCACCAGATTTAACTCTGTTGTTGCAGCCCTCGAATCAGTAACCCCGCGGATAGAAATTACAACTGGTGGTCGGTGCTCTTTCCTAACTCGAGGCCCATCCCGGTATTTTGGTGGCGACCAAGCCCTTGGTCAGACAGTTGCAGACCGGGCTTCCGAAGCGTTGTCCGCAATGATTGACGTCAAAGAAATACCTACTGCTGTTCAACCAAGAATTGGAATAGCTGATAGTCGGTTTGCCGCATCTTTAGCTGCTGTTTCCCAAGACACTTCATGCGTTCAAATCGTTCCACCAACAACTAGCCGTGATTTTCTCGCCCCTTTTTCGGTTCGCGCCCTAACCGATGGTGATTCTCCGTTGGCTGAAGCTGACGACCTTGTCGATATATTGCAGCGGCTTGGTCTAGAAACTCTTGGAGATGTCGCTTCCCTTCCTGGTGAAGAGTTGTATGCACGTTTCGGTACCCAGGGCTTGTTCGCTCACCGGTTATCTCAGGGTATGGACGGCAGAACTCCCGTACCGCAACCCGTTTCGGATGTTGCGTTCGGGGAGAGAGAAATTGATCCCCCCGCGGATCACGTGGAAACAGTCGTGTTTTTCGCCAAAGCTTTAGCTGACGGTGTTCATCGACAGTTATCCATTGAAGGTTTGGTGTGTGTCGGGGTCCTAATTGAAGTGGAATCAGACCACGGCGAAGTTTCCAGTCGATTCTGGCGCCATGAACATCAGTTCACGTCGACCGATATAACCGACAGAGTTCGTTGGCAACTTGAGGGGTGGTACAACTCGGAAACTGCTCCTACTGGACCGTTAACGATGGTGCGGTTACTAGCCGACGAGGTAGTCCCTGACGATGGCTACCAGCTGGGATTTTGGGACAAAGAGACACCGAATGATGAACGCGCTGTCAGGTCCCTAGCGCGTATTCAGGGAATGCTTGGCTCAGATTCCGTAACGACCGTTCAGCACGAAGGAGGTCGGCGATTAGTCAACATCGAACAGCGAATTCCACTGGCAGCTACAACATTTGATCCTGATCGAACGATTGCTTCACCTGAGCTCTCAACGGCGCCGTGGCCAGGACGACTCTTTGCCCCCTTGCCCGTAGTTGTTTTGACTCAAGCCCAAAAATTAGAAGTAACAGATAGTCAAGGTCGGCGTATACGAGTCAGTGGACGTGGTCAGATAGAAGGAACCCCAGTTCACATTCAGAGCAAAAATTTAGGGTTACATTCGATCGCTGCCTGGGGAGGCCCATGGCCTCTCGAAGAAAGATGGTGGGATTCCACCCGGAACACCAGACAAGCGAGGTTCCAATTTCTGCTCGCAAACGGAACAGCTCACCTCTGTGTCATTGAAAATGGCCAATGGTGGCTTGAAGCATCCTACGAATAGCCAGAACGTCTGCCGCAATCTCTATTTGACTATCTAACGACCGTTCGTCGACCAATGCCAAGGTTCACTCGGTAGATTGCGGAATCCATATTTTGAAGCGTTTCGTTTCAACCATCTGTAGCCAGAGGTGTTGCTCCACAAGGCGCGTCCGTTCTGAGTGAAATCCACAGCCAAACCTCGTTCATGCATCGAAGCACCCGGACGGGCGGTTGGAGGGCGGCACTGGTAAGAAGGCTTCCTATAAATGGCCCACTCGCTCGTTCCGCAATGTGCTCGCCTCAAATTGATTTGAGACTGAGAACTACGATACCCGCCACCTCCAAGTCTGATGCCGTCTCGTGAAGCAGCTTTTAGTAGCGCGAGAAGCTTGTCTGCAATTGACTCGTGAACCCGGATACCCCACACCGATGTCAGCTCTGACTTATCGAAGTTCACAGAGGTAGGTGAATCAGCGATGCCGAGAAGCCGCCTTCTGCGAGCCTCCTCCGCCTCTCTCCGTTTTCGCTCAGCTTCCCTTCGAAGACGCTCTTCCTCGGCTCGCTTGGCCTTTTCCGCCTTGATTACGCGTGTCAGGTTGTTTTGTTCAGCTGTGATTTCCTCAGCCATTTCAGCATCGAGTTCAGCGAGAGCAGCCGCTTCGTACAAGCGAGCCTCAAGTCGACTTTCCGCCTCGAAAACGATCTGATCCTGAAGACCGACCGCCTCGAGCAACTGATCTAGTTGAATTTCTGCTTCCAATTTGAGTTGCTCACGCTGCTCAACAGCTTCGTTAAGTGCTTTGGTTGCAACTTCGGTATCAATTTGGAGAGCCCGTAGTTCATCAGAGGTGTTGTTGATATCACCGAACGCCGCCCCAATGAGCGTTTGAACTCGCGCAGCTTTATAAATGTCTCCGGTTCTGGCCAAGCCGAACGAGCCTTCGACTGTGGAGTCGCGGCCTATGTAGGTCTGCAGTGCCAGATCGTTGACTTGATCGTTAAGAGCAGATTGTTGTTCAGCAAGTGCAGCTGATCTTCGTTCCGCGGCCGACACAGCCAAAACGGAACCCTCGAGCGCTCGCTCAGCGAGGGTTAAGTCATCGCGCTGTTCAGCGACGAGAAGTTCGAGATCGGCGAGTGCTTGCTCAACTTCTGATACCTCGGCTGACGCGGTGTCAACGATGCGAGCTTGGTTCAATATCTCAGCTTGAAAGGCATCGCGTTCCTCGCGGAGCTGCTTCACTTGCTTTTCCAACGCAGCCTTTTCTTTACGTAATTGAGCGCTGCTCTTCCCTGCGCTACTTGCCGAAGGGACCGCAAGAAAGGTCCCCAAGAGCAACGCCGCGATGGCTACAGCTGTGAATCGGCGTGAACGCGTCAGGTCGACATTCCTTTGCTTGTCGTTGACGGTCAAAGGTACCGACCAATGCGGCAGTGTGGGTATCGCCCCGGCTAAATCGTTTCGTCTACGACACTGTTCGCCAAGACACCAATGCCTGGTACATCAAATTCGATCTCGTCACCCGCGACCAACCAAACCTGGGGATCCATAGAGCCACCCGTTCCTTCTGGAGAACCAGTAGCAAGAATGTCGCCTGATTCGAGGGGCATAATTTGTGACATATAGGCGATTAACTCTTCAACGCTGAAAATCATCTCGCTGACGCTGGCATGCTGTCGTTGTTCACCGTTTACGCGGGTAGTCACCGAGAGTGTCGAAGGGTCAGGTACCAAATCGCTGGTCACGATCCAAGGTCCACACGACCCTGAACGATAGAAGTTCTTTCCTGCAGCCACGCCGTGTCGTTGCCAGTCTCGGACCGAACCGTCGTTGAGAATCGTGTATCCGGCAACATGCTCAAGAGCACGAGATTCGGAAATGTGTCTGCCTGAGCGACCGATGACTACAGCGAGCTCCACCTCATAGTCCAGTTGTAGGGACGCTACAGGTCGGATCAAAGGGGCTTTGTGGGCAACGAGTGAGCCCGGAGGTTTGTTGAAGTAAACCGGCTGCTTCGGCAATTTCACTTCACCGCCCAAGGGGTACTTCTTGTGGTAATTCAACCCGGCGCACAGCAAGCGACGTTGATTGGGAATTGGGATATCAAAGGAAATTTCTTCCCAGGAATGGTCTGCAGAGTCATCTTCAAAAGTTCGAAGACGGTCGATATCAGCCAAGGCGCTACCCAAATCGGGGTAATCCAATTTTCGACCCAGATCTATAACCCCGTCATCAGTTCCAACCCCGAAGCTGGGGTGACCGTTGAGGAGAAAACTGAGAAGTCGCACTCCATGACCCTACATATACCTGGAGCTTGCGGCGAGGTCTGATTAGCTTTCCACTAGTGAAACCGAAAGCTGTGATCTTCGATGTAGGTGGAGTACTTCTCGAATCGCCTTTCCTAGCGGCTCTTCGCTGGGCTGGCGACTGGGACATTCCGTTGGACGCTCTAAGGAAGATTTTTGGTGAATATTCTCGAACGGTTGCATCTGGCCAAGAGCCACCGATGTGGCATGAAGTGGAATGCGGTCGCGTTGAGCTGTCTGAGTTCGTTGCTCAGATGCACCTAACACTTGATACAGAACTGCCCCCCGGCCACAAGGCCAGAACGCTGACTGCGCGGGACTTCAATCCATTCGCGAATGGCGAACCGGTGGCCGTCATGATCCAACTTTCTGACGAGATCAGAGCCCAAGGACTCAAAACTGGAATCTTGACCAACAATGTCAGGGAATGGGGTCATTGGAGGGAAAGGATCCCGATCGAATCTTTTGACGTAGTCGTAGATTCGTGTGAAGTAGGTATGCGAAAGCCCGACCCCGAGATTTACCTTTTGATGTGTGAAAGCTTGCGCTTAGCTGCGAACGACTGTCTGTTCCTTGACGATCATCCCGCGAACGTTGAAGCGGCACTAGCGGTCGGCCTGGACGCGTTATTGGTCACCGACGACTTTGATGCAGCAGCATCAGAGGTCCGAGCGCGGTTCTAATCCTCGCGGATTACCTTGACTGTTTCTCCTCCGCTATCTCGAACAGTTTTCTCAGCTCGTTCGATGTCGGCACCATGAAGAAGCCCCGTCCACCCGGGTAGTTCGAGAAAGACTTCGGGGTTACCAGGTTGAAGAACCAACCGAGCTTCGACATCGGCTTCCCACTTGCTAGTCAACGAAGCTTTTTGTCCCCGGATCGCGACAAGGTGGAGACCAGTTGCAGTAGCAACTAAAACCGATCGCTGCCTACGAGCAACGTGGTCCCACCCGGCAACAACCGACAAAACCAAAGGTAAAAGGGTGCCCCAAGACGCAGCAAGCACAAAACCCAGAGCGCAGATGGCAGATCGTGCAACCAACTCTCTGCGTTGCACGGAAACCGACGCTGGGTCACTTATGGCGACCCCTGATCGAACGTCGCTGTCAAGAATTCGCGCCACTAACGCCCGGTCGGCAAGAGAACGACGCTTCATGGGGAGATCTCTAGTTTGGCCACGACAGGGCGAGCCGTGGCTTGGTTAGCTATGAAGCCCACACCGTTGGCCTCCGGTTATGCCAAGAGGATGCCACCTCGAGTTGCTGACCAACTTGAAGCAACAAAGACTCACCGTGCATCGCCGCCACCAATTGGATGCCCACAGGCAATCCGTCTTCGGTTGTATGCATAGGCAAAGAAATAGCCGGTTGTCCAGTGATGTTGAATTGAGCGGTGAAGAGAAGCAACTCGCGAAGGCGTTTGGTACCTGTCTTGGGATTTCGCAATTCCCCCAATTTGGGCGGGGGTTCAGCGATCACCGGGGTCAGCAGAAGATCAAATTCTTGCCACCAGTTAGCCATCTTCCGAGCATAAGAGTGAAACCATTCGACGGAAGCCAAGTAGTCGGTTGCTGCGTACTTTCGCCCTAGTTCCACCAACGCTCTCGTGTCGGCCTCCATGTCTTCGGCGGCAAAACCTCTACCAATAGCCTCCCCTAACTTGTCCACTGAGAATGCTTCGCTAGCAGCCAACACGACCTTGAAGTGATCAAACAAATCGTCATTAAACAGATCCTGCGGTTGAGCTGGCTCAACGACATGGCCGAGATCTTGAAGTAATAGCGCCGTTTGTTGGACAGCATCAGCGCAATCAGCATGAACGGGACCCCACGATGACTCAGCGACAGTCCCTATTTTGAGTTGCCGTGGGGGAACAGACATAGAGTTTTCGAAAGACACGGTGGGAAGTGGGGCCCAATATGGGTCCCCGGGCCAGGGTCGACAAATTCCATCCAGAACTCGTGCAGTGTCGCGGACCGTTCTGGTGACGACGCCATCGATTGCTGCGCCCGCCCATGATTCACCAAGTTTTGGGCCGAAGGAAACGCGACCTCTACTTGGTTTTAGTCCCACTAGACCGCATTCCGATGCTGGAATCCGAATAGATCCACCGCCATCGTTTGCATGAGCGATAGGTACGATTCCCGCAGCCACCGCAGCGGCTGATCCACCACTTGAACCTCCTGTTGAGTACTCCGTATCCCATGGGTTTCGACACGCTCCGTGAGAGACAGGTTCGGTTGTCACAGTGCCACCGAACTCTGGTGTGTTGGTTCGACCAAAGTTCACCAAACCCAACTGTTGGAACATTGTTGCCAGATGGGTTGTGTGGTCAGCTCGATAGCCAGAATCGCGGAGAGCGACGTTGCCCGCGTGATAAGGATCCCCTTCGGTCATCACAGTCAAATCTTTGGTAAGGAACGGCACTCCCCACAACGTCGCTTCCTCAGAGGCCCTCTGGTCAGACATCTTTGCTGCTCTAGCTCGGGCCTGTTCGTCTAGCCGATGAATGATCGCGTTTAACTGCGGATTAAGACTGTCCGCTCGAGCGATAGCGTCCTCAAGAAGTTCGGTGGGTGAAGCCTTGCCCTGCTGCACGAGGTGAGCGAGATCAACTCCGTCCATTACTGCATTCTGCATGGGTGAAAAGTACTCCGTCCCGAGCCACCTTTCTTGACTTTGACCGAACATATGTTCGATTATTTATAGTATGGGCTTTAATAATCCCGCTATGCCGTGGCGAGAGTTAGAACGTCGACTCTCGGATCGACGAATAGAACCCACGAATTTTCCTTCTAGTGGAGTCGATGAGAGCGGTTTCTCGGATGGTCCGGTAAAGCGATTTCCTTCGCCGAATAGAACTCAGAATGCTCGAAAGTCAATTCCGTATGCCGAATTACATGTGCATTCTCACTTCAGTTTCCTTGATGGTGCTTCAAGTCCCGAAGAGCTGGTTCGAGAAGCAGCGCGACTTGAACTGGAAGCCTTGGCTTTAACCGATCACGGAGGCCTCTACGGCGTTGTGCGTTTTGCCGAATGCGCGCGAGACGTCGGGCTTCCAACAGTTTTCGGCGCTGAGATCACGGTAGATGCCTGGCAGCCCAAAGAAGATTTACTTCCTAGGGCGAAGCCCAGAAATCCGTCTCGCGTCGGCTCCGTCGATCCATCGGGTAAACGCCTTGTCATGTTGGCTCGCCACCCTGCCGGATACGCTTCACTCTCAGCTCTTTTGTCGCGAAGCCAAATGGCAGGAGAAAAGAATTCACCCCGGTTGTCTATGTCGGAGTTGCTTGACGCGGCGGATTCTCATCGCGGAGATTGGGCGATACTCACAGCTGGACGTCGAGGTGTAGTGCCTGATGCGCTTCGAAAAGCAGGAGTGACAGAAGCGAGAAAAGAACTTGGCCAAATAGTTGATGCTGCTGGAAACGAAAATGTTTTTGTTGAACTTTGGCGTCATGGCGACCCTTCCGATGATGCTCGGAATGACTGCTTGTCGGATTTAGCTGTTGAACAAAAAGTTGGGCTGCTTTGTACGAATGCTGTGCATTATGCGGTCCCGACTCAACGCCATTTAGCGAGAGCAATGTCGGCGATCCGAAGTCGCCAATCGCTTGATCAGATAGACGGATGGCTTCCTGCTAATGGTTCCGCTCATTTGCGGTCAGGTGTCGAACAAAAACTTTGGTTTGCTCGGTATCCCGGTGTTGTCGAGAGATCTGCGGAGTTAGGGCTTGATTGTGCTTTCGATCTGTCGCTTGTTGCGCCGAAGCTCCCTCCATACCCATGTCCCGATGGTTTAGATGAAATGGCTTACCTCCGAAAAATTGTCTATGACGGAGCTCGAAGTCGCTATGGAGTCCAACCTGCTGAGAAAGTTGCTGGAGCTTGGCAGCAGATTTCCCACGAACTCGACCTAATCCAAGAGCTCGGGTTTCCTGGCTATTTTCTGGTGGTCTGGGACATTGTCGCGTTTTGCCGGAGCCGAGATATTTTTTGTCAAGGACGGGGCTCGGCAGCTAATTCGGCTGTTTGTTATGCCCTCGGGATTACCAATGTCGATGCCGTTTCGCTGGGGTTACTGTTTGAACGGTTTTTGTCACCTGAGCGAGACGGACCCCCCGATATTGACCTGGATATCGAGAGTGGAAGACGCGAAGAGGTAATCCAGTACGTCTTTAATCGTTATGGCAGAGAACATACTGCTCAGGTTGCGAATGTGATTACATATCGAACTCGGTCGGCGGTTCGTGATGCTGCTCGCGCTTTGGGTTACGACTCTGGACAACAAGATGGTTGGTCTAAATCTTTCGATCGTCATCAGGAAGTTCATTCACAACGAAGAACTAATAATGGAAACCCGAGGTCAATTCCTGCTGAGGTTCTCCGACTGGCTTCGGAGATTGAGAGAGCACCACGCCATCTAGGTATCCACTCTGGTGGGATGGTGATCTGCGATCGCCCCATAGTTGAAGTTTGTCCGGTCGAGTGGGCGCGAAAGACCAATAGATCTGTATTGCAGTGGGACAAGGACGATTGCGCGTCAGTCGGGTTAGTGAAGTTTGATCTGCTTGGGTTAGGAATGCTGTCAGCCCTGCACGCCGCCGTGGATTTGATTGCGCACACTCACCAAGTAGATGTTGATCTTGGAGCATTACCTCAAGAAGATGAGGTTTACGACATGTTGTGTCGAGCTGACTCGATTGGAGTATTCCAAGTCGAATCGCGGGCACAAATGGCTACTCTTCCCAGGCTTCGCCCGCGCTGTTTTTACGATTTAGTTGTTGAAGTGGCCCTCATTCGTCCCGGCCCCATCCAAGGTGGTTCTGTACATCCGTACATTCGCCGTCGCAACGGAGAAGAAGCTGTCACTTATCTTCACCCTCTTCTTGAGCCGGCCCTCTCGAAAACCCTCGGAATTCCACTTTTTCAAGAACAGCTGATGCAAATGGCGATTGACGTAGCGGGGTTTACAGCAGCAGAGGCTGACGAGTTGCGTCAGGCAATGGGGTCTAAACGATCTCGAGAACGAATGGAACGTCTCCGGTACCGACTGTACGAAGGCATGTTGGAACGAGGGATCGACAAGAAAATTGCTGACCAGATCTGGGACAAAATGGTTGCCTTTGCTAATTATGGTTTCCCTGAAAGTCATTCAGTTTCGTTTGCACACCTTGTTTACGCTTCGTCATGGATTAAGCATCACTATCCAGCGGCTTTCTGCGCTGCCTTGCTTAACTCGCAGCCGATGGGGTTTTATTCACCACATTCGTTGGTCCAAGATGCGAGACGTCATGGAGTAAAGGTTCTAACTCCAGATCTCAATATTTCCGCAGATCGAGCCATGCTTGAAGCTTGCGATGAGTCAGCAAATGGAGTGGCTGTACGGCTGGGGCTTTCTTCTGTTAGAGGTTTTGGTGCAGATTTAGCGTTTGAAGTTACCGCTGCCGGGCCTTACGAAGATTTGGAGCAATTGTCGAGGCGCACGGATGTATCTCAAAGGCAACTGGAAGCGTTGGCTACAGCGGGCGCTTTTGGATGTTTCGGGCTTACCCGTCGTGAAGCATTATGGGCGGTAGGGGCAGTCTCTCAATCGCGTGCAGGACGTCTTCGTGGCATCGTTACTGGTGTTTCTGCCCCATCCTTGCCAGGCATGTCCTTACAAGATGAGGCAATTTCTGATTTGTGGGCCACTGGCATAGCTCCAAATGGACACCCGACCCGATTTGTACGCGAAGAACTCAAACGTAGGGGTGTAGTAACCGCAGCTGATCTCTTAAATTGTGGACTTGGCAAGGTCAAGGTGGCGGGTGTGGTTACTCACCGTCAGCGTCCAACGACAGCCTCTGGAACAGTTTTTGTCAATCTTGAAGACGAGACCGGCCTCATCAATGTCATTGTTTCAAGCGGATGCTGGTTACGGTTCCGACCCGTTCTCATCTCTGAACCAGCGCTCACAGTGATCGGCAGACTTGAACGACATGAAGGTGTCGTAAACGTTATTGCTCAGCGAATCGAGAAACTTAATGTTGGCCCGACTATCTCAAGCCGGGACTTCCGTTAGCCCAGCTCAGCATCATCCGAGAGGGCGCCCAAACGGTCGTTTCTTCTGCCAGCTTTCGATAAATCCTTCTGCCTTGTAACACGCCGCCATGAAAGGTCCGTCATCATGATCAACGGTTTCTTCAAGCAAGCCGATCACAGTTTCGGTAGTAGAGGAGCGCAAAACGTCAGGACCAGTTTCTTCTGAAGCCCACCAGGCGAGTGTAGGGCCCACCCTAGTGAGGAAATCAGCGGCGACCGCAACCTTGTTCTTCCTCAAAATAGCCAGTGCTTTAGATGAAATAGCAGCTGCCGAAGTGGCGATGATGGGGGTCTCGTTCGTGCTGGTAGCACCATCGCCCGACATCGCTCCTGGCTTTGAGCCGACGAAGATCGCGTCCACATCTGAGTTCCAGATCTCCCAAGGTTTGCCGACGGGTCCCAACTTCTCGACACAATCGGCTTCCGAATCCATCCAAGCGTCAGCGAGAGTTGAACTGTCGAAGTCGCCTGACACGC
>JASMKJ010000500.1 GCA_030749275.1 Acidimicrobiales bacterium | reverse complement strand
GACCAGGCCACCCGTTGAACCTGCATTGATGATGGCCCCCCCGCCTCGCTTCCGCATGTGTGGTACAGCAAGTCTTGCCGCCTGCCAGACTGCCTTGAGGTTGACAGCCATGATCCGGTCCCAAACATCTTCATCCAGCGTCTCGCACGACGTCCGGGACGTAAGACTGGTCTCGTGGATACCAGCGTTGTTATGGAGGATGTCAACACCACCGAAGGTCCGTACCGCGGCCAGTACCAACTCTTCGAGTTCAGCCGATTGCGAAGTATCAGCAGGGAAATGAACGCACTCCGCACCAACGGCCTGGACCTTAAGAGCGGTTTGCTCACCAGCCTCGACGTCGATGTCGGAAGCAACGACAAGTGCCCCGCGTGACCCCATCTTGATGGCCGTCGCTCTCCCAATACCGCTACCGGCTCCCGTGACAATGGCAACTCGTCCCTCAAGTTGTTTCATATTGCCTGCTCAGAACACGTCCGGGGACTAACAGAGCACCACCAGATCAACTTTCCGACATTAGATACCAGGAGTAATTGACTCATACCTATGGCGTCCAGTCGCTTCGCTGCCGACAGTCTGTCTATCCCCTACCGTGTTTGGCAACTGACCCTCAGCTAACGAGGTCGGACTCGAGGTCACTTCGACTCTCTTCAAGTGGTAACGCAATCGTCGACGAACACTCGAAATCAACAAAGGTCCCCCCTGCACTCACGGACTCCCTGAAACTAAGCAGCCGGAACGTCAGGAAGGTTTCACAAACGATGGCAGAACCTCGTTAGCAAATAACTCCAAACTGCGGTTACTCTTTTCGATCGGAAGACCGGGTAAGCGGGCCCAGAATATAAACCTGTCGAATCCAAACTCATCCTCCGCGTTTTCTAGACGTTCGACTACTGCGGACGGTGTACCGACTATGCACAGGTCAGTAGCAGGATCATCAACATCTTCTGCAGATGAGGCTGTAACCACATCACCAGCTTCTGATGCCCATATCTCGTAGTAGTTTTTCATGTATGAGAGATGTTCCTTTATGTCGTTCCAACCTCGTTCGGGATCCTCACACACATAAACACAGCCGTTTGTCGACACCTCAAACTGGTTGGATTCGGCACCTGCTCGTTGGAGTTCTTCCCAGTACAGTTCGTAGAGAGCCCGAGGAGAACCGACATCGGGCATGAAGTTGCAGCAGTAGCGGCCTGCTCGCTGGGCCGCTGTTCTACTAGAACCTCCTACGTGAATAGGTACACCAGTCTGCCGTGTGGGCGTGGGTTGGGAAATAACAGACTCAAACTGGAAAATCTGTCCTTTATATGTGAACTCATCGCCTTGCCACGCTAATCGGAGAATCTCAATGGTCTCGTCCGTGCGCTTGCCACGCTGTTGCTTTGGTATGCCGAGTATCTGAAACTCAGCAGGCCGATAACCGGGGGCAAGGCCTAGTTCCAGGCGGCCCTCCGAAAGGACATCGACAACTGCAGAGTCCTCGGCAAGACGAACCGGGTGATGCTGCGGGGCGAGCAGAACCGCCGTTCCCAGACGAAGGTTCCGAGTCCTCTGGGCTATGGCCCCCAGCACAGGAAATACCGACGGCATATAACCGTCTTCCGTGAAGTGATGCTCTGACAACCAGACCGACTCGAATCCGAGTCCATCGGCCCACGCTATTTGTTCCAACAACTCGCCATAGAGGCTCGCCCATGATTTTCGCCATCGCGGTGGATTCCTGAAGTCATACCAGATCCCAAACTTCACTATTCCTCCCAGCCGAGGCCCACCGCGCACCTCGCAACCCACTCCGTAGTTCGGTTTGGTCGGATCGGTCGGAACCTAACCATCCCGCCAAGGTAGTTAGGACGTTTTGTCAGACCCTCCGAGGTAGACCCTGATTACTTCTTCGTTAACTTGTATCTGCTGAGGCGTACCCTCGGCGAGGAGGCTTCCATCGCCAAGAACATAGATTCGGTCACAGGCGGTCATGATGAACCGAAGGTCGTGATCGATAACAAGAACTCCGCAACCATCGATCTCCCTAATCTCTCCGACCATCTCTACAAGTGCTTGGGTCTCTACTGCATTCGCGCCAGCTGCCGGTTCGTCCAACAGTAGGAAGTCTGGATCAAGGGCCAAGGCTCTACCAATCTCAACCCGACGCTGATGTCCGTAAGGAAGAGTACCAGCTATACGGTCGGCAACCGACTCGAGTCCGAGTCGAGTGAGGATGGCAGCACAACTATTTTCTTCGCTCGGCCGGCGGTGCTGTTGCGACGAGATGTAACTGACCCCCAAGTTCTCGGCAACAGTTAACGAGCGATACAGACGAATGTTTTGAAATGTCCGGGCGACCCCAAGGCGAGCGATCTGGAACGGCTCCATCCCCGAGAGGGAAGTGTCGTTAAGGTAAATCTCTCCCACATCTGGAACAAGGAGTCCACTAACGATGTTCACCAATGTTGTCTTGCCTGCCCCATTTGGGCCGATCAGACCAACAATCTCACCCGAAGAAACATTTACGGATACGTCCTTCAGCGCATGTACCCCTCCAAAGGCCTTACACAGCCCGGATGCAGACAGAGTAGCCATAGTTTCAATGGCTACTAGCAGTAGACGGAGCGGCGCAATCTTCTAGAAATATGGGCGCTACTGGCTCGGAGAAAGTCAACAAGGTCACTACAAGAACTGCCAAGGCCATTTCCTATAACCCAGTTCCTGGCCCCATACCTTCGATCAGATCGGAGATGCGATCGGGACTAACAGGTAGTTGGCTGATTTGAGCTCCGCTCCCAACAACGGCATCCTCGACCGCCCCGGCGAGCGCAGCCACGGAAGCGTGAAGACCTGCCTCGCCGATCCCGCGCATGCCTCCGGGATGCTCGGAAGGGGTCTGTACGTGATAAATCTCGACCAAACCCGGCATATCGCTTACCCCAGGGAGTCGATATTCAGCAAGATTCACCCCCACTGGAGTTCCATCAGATCCGTATGCCAACTCCTCTAGAAACGTGCTGCCGACCCCCTGAGCAACCCCGCCGCGAACTTGCCCTTCCACGATGGCCGGATTGATGATCACTCCGCCATCCTGGACAACGACATACCGGAGAATCCGGAAGCGACCCGTGGTCCGGAGAAGTTCGACAATTGCAGCATGGCATCCGTTGGCAAACGTAACCGGGCGCCACGATACGTACCGACGAGTCTCTTCAAGCCCTGCCTCCATGCCGTCCGGGAGGGACTGGACCTGTAGATGAGCCCGCATCGCTAACTCACCAATAGGCACTGACTTAGCGGGTACTCCACGCACAGAAGCACCTCCGCTGATGAGTTCTACGTCCTTGGGATCTGCCTCAAGCAGATGGGCTGCGATCCGTTTCAACTTCTTCGCCACCGCCACCGCGGCCAGCCTGGTAGCAGCACCCCCCAACACGGCGGCTCGACTGCCGTGTGTACCGCCTCCGTACGGCGAGGTGAGGGTGTCGCCCCCGTGAACTTTTATGTTCTCAAGGCCGATTTGCAGTTGATCCGCCACGATCTGGGCCAAGGTCGTTGCAAGCCCCTGGCCCTGAGAGGAAACGCCAGCAAGAACTGTTACATGCCCGGATGGTTCCACTCTGACAGTGGTCGAGTCGAACGGGATAGCGACACTAGCTTCGGACCCGGCGACACCGGCCGCGGT
>JASMKJ010000499.1 GCA_030749275.1 Acidimicrobiales bacterium | reverse complement strand
GGGGATGACCGTCGTCGACCAACGCGGCTGGGGCGATCAACCCTTGAATTGCCAGGTCGAATATGCGATTGACCGGGATCGCGGGATGGATATTTTCCTCGAGACAATGCGCAGTTATACGGTCAAGTAGCTGTATAGAGCTACCTTGGTGCTGTGACAAGTTTGATTCGACTCACCCAATACAGCCATGGTGCTGGTTGAGCTTGCAAGTTAGGGCCTAACGACTTGGCGCACGTGCTGCGTCACTTACCAACCGCAACTCACTCTGACCTTTTAGTCGGGACGGAAAACAGCGACGACGGCGCTGTTTGGCGACGGCCCGGCGGCACCGCATTGGTCGCAACCGCTGACTTTTTCACACCGATAGTCGACGACCCAACAATATGGGGTCGGATCGCAGCGGCTAATGCGGCAAGCGACGTATACGCCATGGGCGGAAAGCCCTTGTTCGCTCTCAACTTGGTTGCATGGCCCCGGGAAGAACTCCCGTTAGAGGTCTTGAACCAGGTGCTCGCAGGAGGGCAAGAATCGGCAGCTAAGGGTGGCTGGGTAATAGCTGGCGGCCACACGGTCGACGGACCCGAACCAATGTATGGCATGTCGGTCGTAGGTGAAGTCGCTGAGGAAGCTGTCTTAACCAACAGTGGAGGGCAAGCCGGTCACGCCTTAGTCCTGACTAAACCACTAGGCACCGGACTACTCGCAACTGCCCTTAAACGTTCCGAACCAGAAGCCATCCAAGACGGCGGACAACTCAACCAAATCTACGTCGCTGGAGTTCACGAAATGATGAGGTTGAACGAAGCTGCTGCCGAGGCGGCACTTTTAGCCAATGCATCCGCAGCGACCGATGTCACGGGCTTCGGGTTACTCGGCCATTTACACGAGCTGGCTTCCGCCAGCGGACTCTCTGCCTTCGTGGAATCAGCATCGGTGCCTGTGTTGCCAGACGTAGTTGGACTAGTTGACGATGGATTTGTCGCCGGGGGCACCGAAAGAAATCTCGATTTCTTGGAGCCCTATTTGTCAAACGGGACACAGACAGAACGAATAATCATGAGCGACGCTCAAACTTCTGGGGGTCTCTTATTTTCTTGTGATCCGGTAGCAGCAGCCGAAGCAGTAACCAAGTTACGAGACTCAGGTCATCTAGCAGCCGTAATCGGCGGGTTGGAATCAGGTAATCCCGGACAAATATCCCTTAGAAGTTGATCAATGGCCGACCCTGCAGCGAAAACAACCGAAACTTCGTTTTATGAACAGCTCGGAGTGCCGTCGACCATTCCGTACACAGATCTGAAGAAGACCTACAGGCAGCTTGCACTCGCCTACCACCCGGACCGGCATGCCGGTGATTCCTCAAAGATGCAGCGACTCAATAGAGCTTGGTTCGTCTTATCAGATCCGATTCGTCGCATCGAATACGATCAGTCCCTCGACAGAACACACCACCCCGATAGGACACAACAACCTGTCGCAAAGGACAGTTCTCTTGACCCTAAGGCCTCATGGTTAGACGGATTACGCCGTCAATCAATGCACCTTGGTCGTGAAGCCGCGAGGAGCGCCACTCAGGCTCTAGCTATTCGACACAAGTGCTCGCGTGCAACTTATGAAGGCCTTGCTGAATCAGTAACTGACACCTTCGGCGATGACATTGAAGAAAAAGTACGACTCGCTCGTCAGGCGGGAGCAGCGCATCTGGATCTAGCGTTAGTGAGCGCAATGATCGGAACTACGAATTACTGCTCAAAGTTCTTGAAAAGAGCTACCCAAGATGGCTTGACTCAACGAACTATCCACAAAGCCCAACTGGTGGATCGAATGTGGGACAACCTCGCTCATGGAATCAGCCGAGATATTGAGATGCGGCTCGGCGGAAATCCTCGCACATTGAAGTCCCTCACCGGGAAACGCGTCTGATATGACCACAGCTGCATATCCGGGTTCCTTCAATCCCCCAACGATCGCTCATCTAGAGATTTCTGAATCTACTAGAACTCACTTCAGTATTGACACCGTTGTTTGGGTCGTCAGTCGTGTCGCCTTAGCCAAGGAGGAAGTCGTGCGACCGTTGTTCGAACACCGCATAGCCGTGTTGGAGAAAGTGGCCGAGGACTTTGAATGGCTTGAAATTCAAGTCACAGACAATCAATTGCTAGCCGATATAGCGGTCGGCTATGACCTGCTCGTCATGGGTGCCGATAAGTGGCAACAAATTCAAGATCCCGTTTTCTACAAGAACGATCCAGTGCTACGTGATTTGGTTCTCTCAAGCTTGCCTAAGGTCGCGGTCGCACCCCGGGAACCCTTCGAAGCGCCACCCGAATTGGAACTGCCGATCCCCAGCACTCTCCACAACGTCTCTAGCTCTCAAGCTCGGAGTGGCTCCACCTCTTTGATGCTTCAGGCAGCACAGGAATTCGACATCGCCACCGGTGCTTGGACCGACGTCGAGCGCTACGAACGCTGGTTAACTGAGAAAACCGACTGACAACACGACTAATTCCACATACCTTGGCACCTGATGACTGAAATCCTCGACGTTGATCTCCTAGCTTTCGAGCAGGGAAGTTCCAAGGATCGTCTTGCCACTATCGACGGGGTAATGCGGAGCTTGATTACCGGATTCGTTTACACCAAACATGACCTTTCTGAAGGCATGCTGGACGAGACCTACGAGGTGCTCTCAAAATTCTTCGCGCTTCCAGTCGAGGCCAAAAATGAGTATGTCGCCCCCGGCTCTAGAGGTCAAACTGGATATACGGGTCTATTGGTCGAGACAGCTGCCATCTCCGATATTCCGGATTGGAAAGAAATGCTCAATTGGGGAACACCCTTGCCCGACGGACATCCATTGCGAGAGCGTTACCCCCACCGCTACGGGGACCCGGTCTTTCCTTCTCGACATATTGCAGAGGCTGCTGAAGTTCTCACTCATTTCCATGAGTGTCTCGTGGACCTCCAGACTCGATTCTTGAGAATAATTGCCGCCGGCGTGGGTGCCAACGAACACTTCTTTGACACGATGCTTCAACACGGCTCCCACCTCACAAGGGCTATTAGCTACCCGCCCATGGCTGAAGCGCCGAACAGCGGCCAAGCGGGCCACGTGTGGGCAGAGGAACACGGTGACATCAATCTGATAACGGCGCTGCCGAGAGCCACCACACGCGGCCTTCAAGTAAAAGTTGAAGACCGTTGGGTCGATGCGACTCCCCCCGACGGGCACGTCATCATTAACACCGGCATCATGCTCGAACGACTCACCAACGGTCTAATTCCGGTGGGTTGGCACAGAGTTGTCGCTGACCCGTCACAGACAGAAGGTCGCCTCAGCGTGGTTCAGTTCTGTCACCCGACACCTTGGACGATTCTTTCACCCGTCCCTTCGACCATCTCACCAGAGCGTCCATGTAACTTCCCCGCAATCTCAGCTGGAGATTGTCTTGACCAGGTGATTTGGGAGATCAACCTCGGAGCTGAATAGGCGGACCTAGCAGACTCAAAACTCTAGTAACGCGTTTTCGATGACCTCTGTTAACGCTGGGTGGATATAGAACTGGCGAGAGGCTAGTTCATCTACTGTTTGCCCAAACTCCATTCCTTGCACTAAGGGCTGGATAAGTGTTGAGGCTTGGGGACCGATGATGTGGGCACCTAACAGCTGACGACTTTCAGCATGGGCAACTAATTTACAGAAGCTCTCCGAATCCTCCATAGCCCAGCCATAAGCAGTAGCTCCATAGTCTTTGGAAACCACGACGACAGGGAGTCCCTCATCGCTGGCGGCATCTTCTGTAAGTCCGACTGAGGCGACCTGTGGGTGACCAAATACCGCATGGGGCACAAATCTGTCGTCAACGCCCTGCATTGGGGCATTGATTTCACCATCTGCGATCAGCAGGTTCTGCCTTAATGCCCTGACCTCTGCGTTGGCTAGGTGTTTCAACTGGTGCACATTGGAGATGTCCCCAAAAGCCCAGACTCCATCCACC
>JASMKJ010000498.1 GCA_030749275.1 Acidimicrobiales bacterium | reverse complement strand
CCTTTCGTGTTTTGGATCGATGGTGAACTTGAACCACTAGCAAATCCGAACGAGGTTGCGTCCATCCATCGGATCTCGATTCGCGAACTGACGAGATCTGACTCCCCTCGTTTCGTAACGATTCCTGAAAGTGATCGTCCTGTTGTGCAACTGCCGATTGGGGGGGACCTCATTCATGCCCCTACCGGGGCTGTTTTGTATCAGTTTCGAGCTGTTGCATATGACGGCAACGAAATTCGTGTCGACGAACTTGAGCAACCTGTTTTCGCTTGGCGCTGACGTTTCGACTTTTGTGGTTGTTAACCGTGAACTGACATCGACGAATCGGGGTTGATGGTTCGAGTCCGGCGGAAGTTGCCCATGTCTATAGTCAACTCCGTGTGGGGGCCCGTCACCGAAATCGGATCAGTGTCGTGATCCCAGCCGCTCTCGACAGCTTCAATTAGTTCTGACATGCAGTAGCCGGCTATGCCTGCGTTCTTGAACTGATTACCGCTCGTCCCGATAGCGACATAGAAGCCGTCGACACAAGTGCGGTCATAGATGGGAATCCAGTCATCGGCGACGTCGTAGACACCAACGATTCCGCGCTTTTGATGAGGAACACCCACAGACGGCAGTCGACGATTCAAACGCAAAACCTGTGCCTCCCACTGGCCGGCATCAATTTCGCCCTGATAGTCCGGTTCGACCCAATGAAGTGGATCGCAGTCGGGTTCTGTGCTCCCAATAAGAATGTTGTTACCGAGATCCGGGCGGATGTAAATACCGTTGTCGTCGTCGGCGATACTGAACCCCCGATGTTCAAAATCAAGCTCTGCGGGCGAGGGAACGTGGTGAACCTCTTGACGCAGAGGAGTGGTCCCAATGGACATGTCTTCCATCGCCCCTGCCATCTCGTTGATGACCCGGCTGTGGGGACCAGCCGCGTTCACTATCACCGGAGTTGAGATCGTTGTTCCGTCAGCAAGCTGCGCACCGGTGATTCGGCCGCCGTTTTGAATAATCGAGACCACTTCGGCGTTGAACAAGAATTCACAGTTCAACTCTGTCGCTGCCCGGTACAAGTTTTGTGCAGCCAACTGAGGGTCACTGATGTATCCAGCTTCAGGAGTAAAGAGAGCTCCTTCCAGTAGTTCAGTCGGATCGTCCCAGAAGCCGTCATCATCGGGCCGTTTGGGTGGGCCAAAGCTACGGAGATCAAGCTCTGGCAGGTGATCTCGGAAGGCATCTAAGTCCCAGTGTTCGTATGGAATTCCTATGGAATCGAAGTGTGGCAGCACTTTCAGATGATGCCCGCCGGTGGTTTTCAGAGTTGCCATGCCACATTGGTGAAACTTCGCCAAGTCATCACTGTCGTCAGCATTGAGATGCTCTCGCCAGTTTTGCCAGTAGGCCAAGCCTTCATAGGACATGGCGACACCTGGGTACGTGGAATAGGTGAACCTAACGATTGCCGACGAAAAGCTGGTTGACCCTAATCCCGCGCCTCCGTTGCGATCGATGGTGAGGGTTCGTAGACCTCGTCGTCCAAGCTCATATGTGATTGAGGAGCCAATTACTCCTGAACCAATTACTACTGCGTCATAAGACTGGGCTGGCATTGTTTGAGTCTCGCATCTATTGCGCAACAGATCGGCATTATTAGCCGATACGAACCGGCTTCCCTATGGCGCCGCTCAGAACTTCGGGTTCTTCGTTGGTGACATGGATGTCATCTTCGATACGAATCCCGCCGAATCCTCTTAACGCGTCCACTTCTTGCCACACAACCTCTTCTGAGAATTGGTCGCGCAGGACTGGATCTCCCAGAAGCGCATCGATGAAATACACACCTGGTTCAACACTGGTGATCATGCCAGCTTCGAGTGGCCGGTCTGTCCGAAGGTATCGGGACTGGGGATGGGAACTGGGTTCTCGTCCGGAGGGGTATCCACCCGCGTCATGGACCGTGAGACCTATGAGATGACCAAGACCGTGGGGATAGAACAGGGCAACGGCCCCTGACGACACCAACTGGTCTACTTCCCCGCGCAACAGGCCGAGCTCCACGAGTCCTGAGCCAATAACTCGCGCTGAATCCATGTGTATTTCCCGCCATTCTTGACCTGGTCGACAACGGTCAATAGCCAATTCCTGTGCACTTAGAACAACTTGTAAAAGAAATGTCTGGACATCTGAAGGTTCAGCGCCCACCACCATGGTCCGAGTCACATCGCTGGCGTATCCGGAGAATTCTCCTCCGGCGTCAATGAGAAGAAGTTCTCCCTGGAGGACAGCGCGGGTAGCCGGGTTAAGGCTGTCGTCTTGACCATAGAAGTAGTGGAGGAAAGCTCCATTTGGTCCGCTAGCAACGATGCTGGGGTAAGCAGTCCGTACCGCCCCCGCTCGAAAAAATTCGGCCTCCATGCCTACTTGGATCTCGCGTTCTGTCATTCCTGCAGAAACTGTGTTGTAGACCCAATCAAACCCGGCT
>JASMKJ010000497.1 GCA_030749275.1 Acidimicrobiales bacterium | reverse complement strand
GGGTGCTATCGGCCCGTGATTTGACGGCCGATGATCTCTTTCATGATTTCGGTGGTGCCTCCGTAAATGGTTTGGACTCTGGCATCCGCGTAGGCCCTGGCGATCGGGTATTCATTCATGAATCCGTAGCCACCAAAAAGTTGGAGGCAGCGAGTAATTGTTCGGAGCTGCATTTCGGTACACCACCACTTCGCCTCCGCCGCATCTTCCGCGGTCAATTCGCCGTCATTAAGTGCCTGAATTTGACGGTCGACAAAAACCCATGCCATATCGAGTTCTGTTTTCATTTCGGCCAACTCGAATCGAGTGTTCTGGAAGGACGCAATCTTCTGACCGAAAGCTTCTCGCTCCGTGACATATTCGACTGTCCAATTGAATGCTGCTTGGGCGGATGCCGTTCCAGTTATCGCTATTGACAGACGTTCTTGGGGGAGATTGTTGACCAGGTTCAAGAAGCCGGCACCCTCACCGCCGAGAACGTTTTCTTCGGGAACGTACAAATCGTTGAAGAACAACTCCGCCGTGTCTTGACTTTTCAATCCAAGCTTGTCGAGATTTCGTCCCCTCTCGAACCCTTCCATGCCATCTTCTATAACCAGTAGCGACATGCCTTTGTGCTTTTCCGATGGGTCCGTTTTGACCGCTGTAATTACTAGATCACTGTTAATTCCGTTGGTAATGAAGGTTTTTGATCCGTTGACCACGAAGCCGTCACCTTCTCGTATCGCGCTTGTACCCATCGACGCGAGATCCGAGCCGATCCCTGGCTCAGTCATGGCAATGGCGCTCATGAGGCTGCCGCCAACGAGGCCCGGCATCCAACGTTCTGCCTGTTCCTCGTTGCAATAGTTGATGAAGTAGGGCAGACAAACGTCGTTGTGCAACGTGATACACATTCCTGATCCAACAACCCCAGCGAGCTGAATTTCTTCGTTGATGATCGAGTTGTAGCGAAAGTCTTGAACTCCTCCGCCACCGTAGACCTCAGGTACCGCCATGCCCAGGAAGCCAAGAGAGCCGGCTTTTCGAAACATCTCTTTGTCGATCTTTCCGTCGTGTTCCCACTTCTCGTGATTGGGCACAATCTCTTTGTCAACAAACGAGCGAACCGATTCACGGAACATGTCGTGTTCTTCGTCGAAAATGATGCGTCGCATGCTCTGACCGTACTGTGTGAACGTACACGTCTGCGAGGCGATTAGAGCGGTAGCGTTCGAGGTATGAGTCCCTGGGATGCAGTAGCTAAGGTCGCCAAAGCGGCACGTCACTTAAATCGGGCCATTTCAGGCCGCCGATTGCCAGACGAAGACTTGGCAGAGATAGCTGACGCTGTGGAGTCTCTTACGGCACGTTTCGATTCCGGTGCCCGAAGGGACAAGCTCGAAGATATGCTCACGCGCCCTCACCTAGCCGCTATTTACGCCGGCCAGTACACGCCTCTTATGCTTGACGTTGGTGATGAAATCGAGTTCGATCCCTTCTCAATAGCCGGAGGGGAATTTCACCCGGCGTCAATGGGTTTGTCGTTCTTCAAAGAGTCAGAAACCAGCGTCGTCGGCAACGGAATCATTGATCCTATGTTCGCCGGTCCCCCGGAGAGAGTTCATGGCGGAGTTCAAGCCCTCGTTATTGATGAAGTGATGGGCGCTTTGAATCGGATGCGCGGGCGACAGGCCTACACCGCATATCTGAAGGTGAGTTACAAAGGCCCAGCCCCACTTGGGGTTCCGGTGACATTCCGAGCTTGGGTTCACAACACTGAGGGTCGGAAGATCACTTTGATGGGCGCGGGTGACGGTCCCGACGGCCGTTTCATGGAAGCCGAAGGATTGTTTATTCAGCGGGAGGATCAACCTGAAGGCTCCGAACCGGCCCCTTGACCACGGTCGATGCCTCTTAGCGCTCAGTTTTGTTCGGGACGCAACGTCGGAAATAAAACGACATCTCTGATGCTCGTCGCGCCCGTCAAAAGCATGGCGAGACGATCCATCCCGATACCTACGCCACCCGTTGGTGGAAGTCCGAATTCCAGAGCACGCAAGTAGTCTTCGTCAACCAGCATCGCCTCATCATCTCCGCTCGCGTTCTGCGCGGCCTGCTCCTCAAATCGGCTCCGTTGTTGTTCGGGATCAATCAGTTCGCTGAAGCCGTTACATAATTCTCGTCCAGCAAGAATCGCTTCAAACCGTTCCGTCATTCCGGTTTCAGAACGGTGTTCTCTCGATAGGGGTGACACTTCGACCGGGTAATCAGTGACGTATACGGGGCCCCAAAGGGAACTCTCCGTCGTCTTTTCGTAGATTTCTAGAATCAACTTTCCTGGGCCATAGAAATCCTTAACCGGGACTTCGTGTTCTGCTGCGACGGCGCGCAATTGCTCTAAGGGTGTTTCTAGCGTCAGAGCTACTCCGATGGCTTCTTCAATAAGTTCCACCATTGTTGCCCGCCGCCAAGGTCGAGCGACATCCAGTTCTCGATCATCGATTCGTAGAACGGTGGATCCCGTAAGTTCAGTGGCTAGATGCTCCACCAGTTCCTCAACAAGTTCCATGATGTCGTGGTAGTCGGCATAGGCCTCATACAATTCGAGCATCGTGAATTCGGGGTTGTGACGGGTTGAGACTCCTTCATTTCGAAAGACCCGTCCTATCTCAAAGACTTTTTCGAAGCCGGCCACAGTTAACCGTTTTAGATACAACTCGGGCGCGACTCTGAGATAAAGGTCCAGATCCAACGCGTTGTGGTGGGTGACGAATGGTTTGGCATTAGCTCCGCCCGGTATCGGATGG
>JASMKJ010000496.1 GCA_030749275.1 Acidimicrobiales bacterium | reverse complement strand
GGCTAACTGACAACGGACGAGTACTGGTCAGGGCGAGCGGAACCGAAGATCTCATTCGGGTGATGGTCGAAGCCCCCGATGAACGCGTGGCACGAAGCGAAGCGCAGCGGCTAGCAGACATAATCCGAGCCGCAATGAGCTAGACCGCGAATAACACGACCGAACCCGCCGCTACCCTCAACGGTATGTGCGGCATCATCGCCGTCCTTCGAGGACCCGAAAATAGGCAAATGCTTACGTCGGAAGACATCCTTCCGCGTCTTGGCGCTGCAGTGGCATTACTGAGATCCGCAATCGGCGATATTGGAAATATGACAGCGCCAATCCTCGAAGCAGCAGAGCTCCTAGCTTCCGTGGATAGAGAATTGCGAACCGTACCTGGCGTGGGACTACTCGTTTTTGATCGAACCGCAGCCTTGGCGATCGAAGGGGAGATCCGTCAAGCCAGTGATGCTCTCCAAGCTATAGACACCAATTTGGATCAACTTACCGTCGATTCGGAGCTCCTGAAATCTGGGTTGCTTGCGGTTCGGGACTCGATGTGGGCAATAGAGCGCGACCGCCTGCGTACAGCGACGGCCGTCGTTGATCTCGCGGGAGGAACCCCGGAAGCCAAGTCTTTAACAGGGCTCATCTCTATTCACACAGCGTTATCCGCCCTGGACCGGTTAGAAGTTCGCGGACGCGACTCTGCGGGTCTTGAAGTGTTCGTCACTAACCACGGGCTTCCTTCGGGAGTGTTGAACGGCGATCGGTTTAACGATCCGATCCTGCAATCTGGCGCCATTCGCGACTGCGGTGATCACATAGCGTTTGTGTATAAGAACGCGGCCGAAATTGGCGACCTTGGCGACAACACCAACGTACTCAGAGCAGCAATACGTTCCGACGAACTACTGCATCAAGCTATAGCCGGGCCAACGGCCCACGTCAGCGTCTTGGGGCACACGCGCTGGGCCAGTGTTGGCGTTATATCTGAAGCCAATGCTCATCCCGTTGATTCGCAGCAAATAATGGCGAAGCGCCAGCCGTATGTGTCCGCTGTCCTCAACGGCGACATCGACAACTACATGGACCTGACTGAACTGCAGGATTTAGAAATCGCGCCGGAGATAACAACCGATGCCAAGATCGTCCCGACCCTTTTGAGCAACCAACTCACCGGCACCCCCAATCAGATAGAAGCCTTCCGGGACACGGTGTCCAGCTTCGAAGGTTCGATGGCTATCGTCAGCCACAACGCAGACCAGCCTCACAAGCTGAGTTTGGCGCTCAGAGGAAGCGGCCAAGCTTTATATGTGGGCATGGCGGACAACTCGTACATTGTCGCCAGTGAGCCGTACGGTGTAGTTGAAGAAGCCACCCGATGGATCCGAATGGATGGTGAACGCCCGGCGGACCCCCAACATCCGATAACGAGCGCCGGACAGATAGTTGAACTTGACGGGAACAACGCTGGAAGCCTCGCGGGGATAAGTCGGCTGGCCTACGACGGAACCCCACTGCCTGTTTCTTCTGAAGAAATTGTCGAAGCAGACATCACTACCCGAGACATAGACCGCGGCGAGGCACCCCACTTTCTCTTAAAGGAAATCCAAGAAGCACCCGAATCAGTGCACAAGACCCTCCGCGGTCGCATCGTTGAAACGGAAGGCAAACTGAGAGTCCAACTTGGCTCCGACACCATCCCCAAATCAATCCGTGAGGCGTTCAACAGCAAACAAATCAAACGAATTGTAGCCATAGGGCAAGGCACCGCTGCGGTAGCCGCTCGCACAGTTCCTCAATTCTTAGCTCCACTAGTAAAAGAGCGAGAACTGACAGTCGAAGCGCAACTCGCTACTGAACTCAGCGGCTTCTCAATGGTCGACGACATGTCGGACACGTTGGTTGTCGCAGTGAGCCAGTCGGGGACCACGACCGACACCAACCGAACTGTCGATCTTGTTCGGCAACGCGGCGGCCACATTATCGCGATAGTGAACCGTCGAGGCAGCGACCTAACGGAGAAGTCCCATGGGGTTCTCTATACCTCAGATGGTCGCGATGTTGAAATGTCGGTCGCCTCCACCAAAGCGTTTTACGCGCAAGTTGCGGCTTCCGTGTTGCTGAGTAGCGCTCTTGCAGATCTCATCGACGAGGACCACGATCAGACAGACGTAGTGTCTGCACTGAGCGCCCTCCCCGAAACCATGAGGCAAGTCATCGCAACTCGTCCAGCCATCGCAAGCGCCGCGCAGCGTCACGCCCCACAAAAACGGTATTGGGCAGTTGTAGGTAACGGACCCAATCGAATCGCCGCTAACGAAATTCGGATCAAACTCTCAGAACTCTGCTACAAAGCCATCCCCGAAGATGGAACAGAAGACAAGAAGCACATAGATCTTTCTTCTGAACCACTGATCTTCGTATGCGCCACGGGACTCAGTGGCTCAAATATTGATGATGTCGCGAAAGAAGTCGCTATCTATCGCGCCCATAAAGCAACACCAATCGTGGTGGCGAGCGAAGGCGGCACACGCTTCGAAGCTGCCGCAGAGCTGCTAAAAGTTCCTCGGTTGCACCCGTCGCTTGATTTCATCTTGGCCACAGTCGCTGGTCATCTCTTCGGATACGAAGCAGCACTCGCGATTGATGGCCAAGCGCTGCCGCTTCGACAGATGCGCTCAATACTTGAAAACCTCATTGCTGACGGGACACTCGCAGAGGGCGCTTTTGAGCAAATGCAAAGCGAACTCTCCGTACACGCACGTCTCTTCCTTGATGAGCTGCGAAGCTCCGGATACGACGGGCACCTTGAAGCAAGCACAGCGGCGAAGGTAGTTACCATCCTGAGATATGCGACCGGTGTCGCGTCTTTAGATAGCTACCAGATCGAAGTTGGAAAAGTCGGCCGGCCGGGAGTCGTCATCGACGACCTCAACGCAGCCCTCACCAAAGCAATCGATGAACTCACCCGCCCCATCGACGCG
>JASMKJ010000495.1 GCA_030749275.1 Acidimicrobiales bacterium | reverse complement strand
ATCTCCATTCAGAAGCCCCCAATCATCAAGCAAAGACCTGTATTTATCGTTAAATCCGATAAAGCCTTCGAAAGAATGCGGCACCGGACAGCGAAGTTCAACTGCGCAGAGCGCTGTGTGATCTACGTCGTCGTTTGCCGTGATCTCCTTGATGCGTTCAAAACCATCTCGCCAAGGAACAGGTTCACGCAGGGTTACATGGATTATCTCGGCTCCGGACGCGGCTACCACTCCGCCGGAGTAGGGGTCGATGCCCGGCACGTAGGAAAAGGGAGCGACGGGACTGGGACGAAGATTCATGTCGGCCTCTCAGAAACTAGGTAGACATTCTTTCACTCCTATCAAGAGTTGGTCTCCCTTTATCCCGAAGCGATATTTGGTGCATGAACGACTCGCTGGCGACTACGGTCCTGCTTATGGGAGAAATGGTTTCATTTGCAAGCAACGGACACGATGCCAGAGGACATCTGGCACTACCCGACAGCGGTTCGGGTCCGCCGGTCATGGTGATTCAGGAATGGTGGGGGTTGAACCCCCAGATGAAGGGGGTAGCTGACTACCTCGCTGATCAGGGGTTTGTGGCGCTCGCCCCAGACCTGTATCACGGCGAATTAGCTGGTCATGACGAAATGGACAAAGCCGGTCAATTGATGACTGATTTGCCTCCCGAGCGCGCTGCGCGTGACATGAGTGGCGCCGTAGATTATTTGCTCAACCACGATGCTTCCTCAGGCAGCGGGGTTGGAGTCATCGGATTTTGCATGGGCGGCCTGCTCAGCTTCATGATCGCGGCTAACCGCGGTGACGCAGTAAAGGCGGCAGTTCCGTTCTACGGGTTCCCTCAAGGTGACCAGGAGCCGGATTGGGAAGGTCTGACTGCTTCGGTCCAAGCCCACATGGCTTCACCGGATGACTTCTTCCAGCCCGAGGCGGCAGAAAATCTGGGTGAACGTCTTCGGGAGATGGGCAAGGATGTCCAAATCAACATTCATCAGGCCGGTCATGGCTTCATGAATGAGGAAAATCCAATGGGGGCATTCGACGAAGGTCTTGCCGCCGAGCTCTGGCCACAAGTCATCGGCTTCTTAGAATCCAAGCTTGTTTGAATCTGAGATCTACCTAACAGCTTCGCCGCCTCCGAGAGTCATCGGCCACGTGACCTCTCAGTCACGCCCACGTGCCACAAAGACCCGTCTAACGAAACACTGAGTTGACCATCCCGACAGGCAACGACTTGTCTTGTGGTTCAGCTTTATTTAGTACTAAATTAAAAATATTGCTAGGGTCGAAGGCGGCGGGGAACGAGAACCCCATTTGTCTTGCTCACTCAAAGGACCTCCCTCATCACCATGTCTCAAAGACTGACCGACACCTTGACCCTCTACCTCGATGAAATCGGGAAATATCCGCTGCTGACCAAGAAGGAAGAGGTCCGCCTCTCCGAACAAATCCGGGCCGGCCAAAGCGCGTCGGAGCACATGAAACGGAGCCAATACCGAGACTTGGAAGAGCTGCAGAAACTCGAGAGAACCGTAAAACAAGCTGCGCGAGCCAAAGAACGCTTCATTCTTGGGAACTTGCGTCTCGTAGTCAGCGTGGCCAAGAAGTATCCCGCTACAGGTTCCCTTGAACTCGAAGACCTTATTCAAGAGGGCAACGTCGGTTTAGAGCACGCCGTCCAAAAATTCGATGGCAGAAAGGGCTTCAAATTCTCCACATATGGCACCTTTTGGATCCGCCAAGCAATCAACCGTCTCATCGACCAACACAGCAACCTCATCAGAATTCCTGCTGACACCCACAGTGCCTTGCGGCGCCAACTTCGTGAAGCCGACGTAAATTCTCCAGGCCTTTCTGCAGAGATGACCCGGATCCACGCCCTCACTCAAATGACTTCTCTGGACAGGCCAATAGTTGTCGACGAAGACAGAGACCTTCACTCCGTAGTCGCTTCCGAAGACAACTCGCCCGAAGATCTCCTCAGAAGCTGGCACGACGCCGAAATGATCCAAAAGGTCTTGAGACAACTACCACCCAAAACCGAAGCCATGCTGAGATACCGATTCGGACTCGATGACGGAATTGAACGAACTTTTCGCGAAATCGGCGCCCTGCTCGACGTTTCTGCTGAAAGTGCACGCCGAACCGTCGCTAAGGCGATTTCCCACCTGGCCGACGAACCTTCATTAAGCAACACCTAGAGATTTCTCCATTGGACGAAATAAGGTCGACTCACCCTCTTTCGCTCAGGTAACTGATGTCTACTTCCAACATGAATCCGGGTCTCCAAGCCAAGTCGCCGCCCACATTTGAATTCTCAGTTGGGCATTCAACTCGGAGAGCAAAGTGGAAGCGTCGCGTCAAAACTCTTCCGGGCTTAATCGTTGCGTTCTTTCTCACGTGGCTGCTTTTGCCAGCTCTGCTCGTTGTAGCCGGAGTTCACGATCTTGTCAGGAACCGTCGGTTCTCTACGACACGGCTCATTTTGTTCGGCGCATGGTGGCTCGCCATGGAGCTTCTCGGTGTCTTCACAGCATTTCTTTTCTGGCTAACTTTCGCTCCGTTCCGCAAGCTGGACAGCAAATACTCGAGACGATGCCACAGTCACCTCCAACGGCTCTGGGCCCGCAGTCTCGCCCGAGGCGCGCAATTCACCATCGGTTTTCAATGGAGCGCCGAAGGAACTGAATGTTTGCGCTCTCCGGGGGCCATCATCGTCTTGGCTCGTCACGGAAGTCAAGGAGACGCCCTTCTCACCGCCGCCCTCCTCTCCGGCGAGAGACGTCGGCTTCGTTTCGTGCTCAAACGCCAACTCCTAGCTGATCCCTGCCTCGACGTGGTCGGCCATCGAATACCGAACTACTTCATTGACAGAGACTCCAGAGATAACAGCGGAGAGCTCGCAAATATCGGATCACTTGCAGCGGACCTCGAAAGTGACGAAGCGCTGGTTATTTTCCCCGAAGGGACAAGATTTTCTCCACAGAAACTCACCGCTGCGCTCGCCAGCCTCAGCCAGACAGCACCATCAAGAGTAACGACGGCCAGGAATCTCCGTTCGGTGTTACCGTTGCGAACTGCGGGAACGCTCGCCGCCCTAGCAGCCTCCGATGCGGACATCGTTATTTGTAACCACGTCGGCGTTGACGACATCTCCTCTCTTCGGCATCTTCGAGATTCTGTGCCCCTGGAGAACCCTCTCAAATTCAAACTCTGGCGAACATCTAGGGACAGCTTGCCCGAAGCCTGGAGTGAGGATCAGTTAGTCCAGTGGCTCGACAATCAGTGGTTGGGCGTGGACCAATGGGTTACAGCCAACGACACGCGACCTTCACCAGACGCGAGGCACTAGCAGCGGAGTTTTGTTTTTGTATTCCTCGTAAGAGGGTTCGCCTCCCCAGCGGCGGTCCGCCTTGGCTTCGAGCATCGGAGCACCAGAAACCTTCATCAAAAGCATCCACACAAAAACGGGCGAGAACAAAGTGCCGTACCGCCAGCCTTCTAATGACGGCAACGCGGCCAGTGCCAAACCAGCCCACAAAAGAATCTCTCCGAAGTAGTTGGGGTGCCGGGATCGACGCCACAACCCAGTTGACACAAACGAATCACTGCCCGTTCGACGGAATTTCTTCTTCTGCTCGTCAGCCACCACTTCCACACTTAACCCAATCAGCCAGACACAAAGACCAATAAGTTCAACCAGCCCGACGGGTTGAGCGATTCCGTCCCCAACAACCGCCGCCGCTGCTGCCACCGTGACAACCACCCAAGTTGCTTGCAGTGTCCATGTCATAAAGAACCAAAGAAAATCTTGTTTGATGGCACCGAACCGCCTGTCAGATCCAACTGCGTGGACTCGAACCGTCAAAAAGACCCCCAACCTGAGGGCCCACACAATCACGCTGATCGATAAAACAACATCCAACAGCCCGAGAGACGACTTCGACATGAGCAACGAAATCAACACAACTGAAATGAAAGTAGCGGACCCCACCAAGTCGAAG
>JASMKJ010000494.1 GCA_030749275.1 Acidimicrobiales bacterium | reverse complement strand
TTTGGTGTCGTGTTGAAGCAAACGCCGGCCAAAGTCGGTCCACGAAAGGGGTTCGTCAACGGGGTCGAATCCTAGATCTGCCACTTCAGGGAACACCTGACCGATCTCCTCATTCTGAACCAGGGTAACGGTCGCTGCTTTTTCGCTGTCCAGAAGACGTAGCTGTCCCTTCTGGGTAAAGGCAATGACCAACTGCGTATCTGCTTCTCGCGGATCTTTGTTGGTTGCTCTTCGCAACACCCCCCCGGGACCCAAATCAACTACCAGAGATTCGCCGTTGCCGACGCCCAGGCAGATCAGCATCCCTAGACGTCGGACGCCGGAGATCTTTCGTCCCGATAGTGCTTTCGTAAGGCCGTTCTTATTTGGCTGACCAGGAATCAGCCGCTTTGGGCCAATCACATCTATTTCTTTAATCTTCAGGCCGCCAACTTCCCGATCAAGATCACGTCGGGCGGTTTCGAGTTCAGGGAGTTCCAGCATGTTCACTTCTTCCTTGGGTGGTTGGTTGGTCAGGCTCGTCTATAGCTTCAAGGGCTTGCCAGGCTTGATTCGCGGCAGCTTGCTCAGCTTGTTTTTTGGAAGTGCCTTCACCTTTTCCTTGGACGATTCCAGCGAACCAAACCTCGGCAAAGAAACACTTGTCGTGATCAGGGCCACTATCAGTCAACACGTAGGTGGGAGAGTCACGGTGAATCCGGACTACGAGTTCTTGCAACCTGGTTTTGGCGTCATCAACGCCGGGGTCGATAGCTACTTCTTCGATCCGCGACCGCAAGGCTTCGAGAATAAATCGCTCCACTGTGTCCAATCCAGCGTCTAGATAGATCGCTCCTAGGAGGGCCTCAAAGGCATCACACAACAGCGAGGCTTTCCCCCGACCTCCTGATCGATCCTCACCCACACCTAGCAACAACGCGCTACCTAGGTCGTAATTTTCAGCGACTCGCGCCAAGCTTGAAGAATTCACAACTGCTGACCTGGCTTGAGCCAGTTCTCCTTCACTCCATTCAGGGTGAATTCGGTAAAGATGCGCCGTGACGCAGTGACCAAGCACAGCGTCCCCTAAAAGCTCAAGTCTTTCGTTCGATGGAGAGTCGTCTCGTTCAGCGCACCAACTTCGGTGCGACATGGCCAATTGCATCAACCCCGAATCCTTGAAGGTATACCCAACGCGGTCGGCTAGCGGCTGGAGTCGCTCCGCGATGTCAGACGGAGTGTCTTCGCTGCGATGTTTAATTCGCTGAGGGCGTCCAAGACGGAGGTTACCGAACTTCAAGAATCTCAAAGCTCTAACCAATTCGGGCCATCACGTAATCAATTGCATCACGGACAGTTTTGAGATCTTCCAAGTCTTCGTCCTCGATCCGGAATCCGACGGTACGTTCGGAAAGTTCTTCCTCCAAGCCTTCTACAAGTTCGATTAGGGCAAGCGAATCGGCTTCAAGGTCTTCGACAAAAGAAGAAGACTCCGTGATCCGAGCCGGATCAATTTCGAGAATGTCTGATAGCTGATCACGGATGATGCCAAATACTGCATCGCGGTCCGGTTGGCTTTGTTCGACGTGTGTTTCAGCAGGCAAAGAAGCTCCTAGCAAAAGCTGTCGGGTGGGTTAACCATAGCAGATGACTCAAATTAACACTCTAAGTGGGATTAATACTTATTAATGCCACTTGTAGTGATGTTATGGTCACCTGTTTCTAGACAGCGACAGCCGCTGACAGTTCAGCGACCAGGTCGCGTTCGACCATATCTTTGGCCACTCTGCATGCATTTAAGATGGCCGTTGATCCAGCCGATCCGTGGCTAATGATTGCCACCCCATTTATCCCCAACAGCATCGCGCCGCCAACCGCATCTGGATTGAGCTCTGCTGCTATTGGCGCCAGATGACCTAACGCCTCCGGCCCCACCTCTGCCGCGTCTTGGGCACTCAATGCCGAAACTATCTCCCCGACGAGAAATTGGACCGTACCTTCCAACGTTTTCAAGATGACGTTTCCGGTGAACCCATCTGCAACGAGGACATCCACTTCACCGCTAAGAACATCACGCCCTTCAACATTGCCGACGAAGTTGATTGTGTTGTCATCTGCGAGGAGTCGATGAGTGTCTTTAACTAGCTGATTGCCTTTTTCTGCTTCCTCACCTATTGACACCAAGCCCACACGAGGTGCCTCGATTTCATAACGCACTTGCGTGAACGCGGAGCCCATTCGAGCAAACTGGTGCAGCCAGTCAGGCTGACAGTCAACCATTGCACCTGAATCAAGCAGAATTTTGGGCGGCCGCCCAGGAACAGGGAGGGTGGTTGCAATCGCAGGCCGACTAACACCCTTGATACGTTTCATCCTCAATAATGCAGCCGCAGCTACGGCTCCGGTGTTTCCCGCGCTCACCATGGCTGAGGCATATCCATCTCGAACTCGTTCCGCCGCTCGGACTATCGAAGAGTCCTTCTTAGTTCGCACCGCGCGGCTCGGTTCCTCCGCCATCTCAATAACCTCGGAAGAGGAATGCAGAGCAATATCATCACAGTCTGTCGCCAAACTCGGATCCCCAACCAACTCAACCGGGATGCCCGCGGCTAAAGCCTGACGGACACCTTCGATCACCACCGAGGGAGCGTTGTCACCACCCATGGCATCAACGACAATGGGTTTCATGCTCTATGAAGTCTCGCTAGTCGACTTCAACGGCCTGGCGGCCTGCGTACCAGCCGCAGTTACCGCAAACCCGATGTGGCAACTTCGCCTCCGAACAGCGCGGACACAAACTGCGAGACGACGGGCGCAGTTTCCACGCGGCTGCTCGACGACTCCGTGTTTTTGACTTCGAAGTCTTTTTCTTTGGGACGGCCATCGTCGACCTCAGCAAATTGGCTCAGCATCACCCGCCGAGCAAGCGAATAAGGACCCGATTTGGTTCCCAAGACAGCACTTAGTCAAGGCAATCCACATCGGTATCTTGCGCACCAGAAATTGCATGCGCAAAGTAAGAGGCTACCCGAACAAAAATCGACCTCCTACTGCAGCATTTCCCGAACAGTCACACCAAGAAGTCTTACTTGTTCGTCACTCTTCTTCAAAAGTCAGTTCGTCCAGGGCGGCCCACCGTGGGTCTCTGCGCTCAGAGTCCTCTACACCATCAGCTGATTCTCTTTTTGCGCTCGCATACTGAGGTGCCGCCTCCAAACATTCTTGGGTATCGGGGCATCGAACTACACCCACAGGAAGTTCCAGTAGAACCACCTCTCTAACCATTGCCGCTAAGTCGAGAAATTCATCGCCGAGCGGGTAAGACTCACCTTCGCGAGGGTTCTCTTCGAATAGCTCTTCGACTTCTGCTAGCGCATCTCCCTCGATGAGACGCAAACAGCGCGAACATTCTGCAACCCAATTTGCGACCACGCTGCCGTTCACTGCGACTCCTTCGGAGACTTTGGCCAACACGAGGTCAACTACAACAAGGTGGTCGGAGGGAACGACAACGTCGCCAATCTGCAACGGAGTTTTCACTTCTTCCAACTGATCTGCACGTACCTCGACCTTCCACGTTCGGATCGGATCCAGACGTTGGAGCCTCTCTAAGGGGACGCTCAGTTGAGACAATGAACCGTCGTCACTCAATTTTCATCCTGATCAAACACTTCAGAGTCAGAAGAACTTTCGGGCTCTGTTGGCGTATCAGGTTCGTGTTCAGGCATCGTCGGCTGCAGCCGAGTTCTTGCATTGACTACGGCACTCTGAATCTTTTCAAGAGCAGCAGCGAACTGCTCAAGGCGCTGGTCACAATAGTCATCAACCTCATGTTGTCTTCTGCGAGCCCGAGATTCTGCTTGCTC
>JASMKJ010000493.1 GCA_030749275.1 Acidimicrobiales bacterium | reverse complement strand
GCTCAGTCCCCAACAACAGCCGTGAGGCAGCCGTACGCCGCCGCGACATTCTGCGCCTTCTGATGCTTGGTTCGGGTATGACGATGATCGGTTGGGCCGTTGGAGGTCTAGCAGTTGTTGGTGTGACCCACGTACTGTTCGACCTCGCTCTCATCGGTTACCTCGTTCTGTTGAACCAGCGCCGTAAGCAAGAGATCGAACGTCTAGCTCAAATTCATTACTTGAAGCCACAAATAGCAATTGCCGCGGAGCAAGCGGACGATGGCAACGGACACAGCGCCACAAGATAATTCCGCTGAACAAAGTGAATCCAAATACCAGTCATCTGTATCGAACGGTTTTCACGTATCATCCAAACGTCCCTATGGGGGTGTAGCTCAGTTGGTAGAGCGCTTCGGTCGCATCGAAGAGGCCAGGGGTTCAATTCCCCTCACCTCCACGTCAAGGAGAAAGGTTATCCACCTCCCTTCTCTCTACGGAGTTGCCGCGGCCCTCATCGCCGTCAGCCTGACACTTGTTTCTTGCGCAGCGAGTTCTTCAGAAAAGCCTTACTCGGGGCTGCAAATAGATGAACCTCTGCCCATGCCAGATTCAGTGCTCATCGACACCGCGGGGCAGCGCTTTGCCATGCGTTCCGACACTCAAGGAAATGTCCGCCTTGTCTATTTCGGTTTTACGTCCTGTCCCGATATCTGCCCCGTGCACCTCGAACAACTCAGCGACGTTTTGGACCGGCCAGGTATGCCTCCGAACGTCAAGGTGTTGTTCGTAACAGTTGACCCCGAAACCGACACCCCCAAAATCATCCGAGCATTTTTGGATCAGTTCAGTGTCGACTTCATCGGCTTGACAGGAACTAGAGAGCAGTTGGTGGAAGTTCAACGGCAGTTCTCTGCATTAGTAGCGTCGGCATCCACGGATGATGAGGGAGCACCAAACGACCTAGGCCACGACGGCCGAGTTTTTGCGTTTGCCCCTGATGGCCTCGGCCGAACCCAGTACCCGCACCCAACTCGGCAGACGACATGGACTCGTGATCTACCCATGCTCGCAGCCCTCCGGTAGCGTCCAGGTTTGAAAGCGTCGCGGCATCCAAGGAAAGGTGTGAGTGGATGAGATTCTGGTGTTCCACACTCGAAGAACCTTGGTCGTGGAACTTTCGCGCCTATCCGGGGATATGGGCAGTCATACTTCTGCTGACCTGCTCCTATTTGGTGTTTCAACGAAGAGCACCGAGACATCATGAATATGAGAAGTCGAAACGCCGCATTTTTCTGGTCGGTGTCGCTTTGCTGTGGCTAGCGACTGACTGGCCTCTCGGACTATTGGGAGCTGGCTACCTAGCGTCAGCTCACATGCTGCAGTTCTTGATGTACACGATGGCCGTGGCACCACTGTTGTTGTTAGGGATTCCGGAATGGATGGCACGACGACTAGTGGGACGGCTACGGCTCTACCGCCTTATGGGGCGGTGCGCAAACCCCGTCGTGGCCGGGGTGCTTTTTAA
>JASMKJ010000492.1 GCA_030749275.1 Acidimicrobiales bacterium | reverse complement strand
GTTCACCACTGCGGGTGGGGGATTGGGTATCACGCCGTGTGCCGCGGAAATAGTGCCAACCCCAACCGCCACCGGACCGCTCGCGATCTCATCAATGTTGAGTGACTCCAACGCCGCGCACGATCCAACGATGTCAACAATCGCGTCGAGAGCCCCAACTTCATGAAAGTGGACTTCTTCGGGAGGGACCCCGTGGACTTTGCCTTCCGCGATCGCAAGTGTTTCGAACACGGCGAGACTCCGGGATTTCACCCGTTCGGGAAGCGAACTCTGTTGCAGCAGCTTCTGTATGTCTGACCAGTGACGATGATGATGTTGTTCAGGGGCGTCAACGATGGCTCGGGTCGCTCGAATACCTTGACGCTCGACCAGCTCTGCCGACAGTGACCAGCCGTCTACGTCGAGTTCTTTGAGTGTTGTGAGAACGAAGTTGAGGTCTGCTCCGGCGTCAAGCAACGCGCCGAGAGTCATGTCTCCGGCGATCCCCGAAAACGGGTGAAACCAAGCGACGTTATTAGTCATGATATTTTGCCGTGGTCGAGGATGCGCATCGCGGCCATCGCCGCTCCGAAACCATTGTCGATACCAACAACTGTGATGCCCGCGGCACATGTCGCGTGCATCGCCAACAGAGCGGTGACTCCTTCAAGGGCAGCCCCATAACCGACACTGGTGGGAACGGCGATCACCGGCGCGGAACTCAGTCCCCCGATAGCTGTCGCCAACGCACCTTCCATCCCCGCGATAGTGATGATCACCTCCGCGTCCAACAGTTCATCAAGCACCGCGAGCAGCCGATGCAAACCGGCTACACCAATATCGGTGAGACGTGTTGCTGTGATGCCGTGTGCGTGCAGAACAGCACAGGCTTCGTCGGCAACAGGAAGATCAGCTGTGCCCGCTGCGGCGACCACAACCTTGTTGGTTCGTTGGTCGGCTGGACGCCAAATCACAGTTGCATCAACAACAGTCGCGGCGGGGTGAGCTTCGGTTACAGCTTCGATTTGTTCGTCATTAGCGCGACTTAGCAGCACAGGACCTGAGCCGTGTTCCAAAAGCTCCCCAACGATGGACACACACTGCTCAGAGGTTTTGTTGGGACCATAAACCGCTTCGGGTGCACCGGTACGAAGATTTCGGTGATGGTCGATCTTTGCGTGTCCAAGGTCGGCGAAAGGAAGGCGACGCAAAGAATTCAATGCGTCGTCAGGCCCAATATTTCCGGCCTTTACCTGTTCAAGGAGTTCGCGGAGCTCTAATTCGTTCATGATCTTTGGTTCTTCAGGCGTATCCTGCCACGAAGTGAGTACTAATGAGCCAACCATGAACATTGAACTTGTGCCACCCGCGACGCGGATTGGTTTCATGGGTCCCCCCGGCACCTTCACCGAACAAGCTCTTTTAGGGCAACCAGATCTCGCCGCGGCAGACACCCGACCA
>JASMKJ010000491.1 GCA_030749275.1 Acidimicrobiales bacterium | reverse complement strand
GGAGAGGTTGCAGCCAAAGTAATTAGCGCCATGTACGACAACAGATTCTGGGTCTTGAGTCATCCAGAACTGCTTGCCGAGGTCAATCACCGCAACCAAGAACTAGCGAACTTACAGAACCCCACATTGATTTCCAGTTTTACTGACTGAAGACGCTCACTGTTTACATCGTAAACCGGAGATTTCGTGCCGCATGAGCGCCTAGTTCGTCGTCACCAGACCAAGTGATTGCACCCTCTGCGATTGGAATCTCCGGATCGATTCGGCCGCAGGCTTGGTTCATAAATGCCATCGAGTCGCAATGCAGAATGACCGTGGGCTCATCAATGAATTCCAGCTCCGTCGCCCGATCATCTACCCCGACGTAAATGTCGCGTTCCACCGAACCTGTGATGTCGAAGTGAATTGATTGGCCTTGAGTCAGACCGATCTTCTTTCCAGCTATGTATCCGATTGAGAGATGAACTTCGTTCAACGCCATTTCGGCGGGTGGCCCTCCGTTATCGGTGTGTGCGTCTAGTGGCGTGCGGCAGTCACGTTCATGCATCCAAAAATCGAATTCGCGGACTGCCATAAACCTTCCATAAGTAGCGGGACCGACCGGGGTGATACTTGGCTGTTCGAAATCTTTGTCACTGGTGTTCGAAAGGTTCTCACGTCTTACGTCAAAGGTCTCCTGCATGTGAGCTACCAATTCTTCCTCCGGCATCTCCATTGCGGTGGGAAAGTACTCTGCGACTTTTTCGAAAGGTGGAGGGCGGTCGGGGCTGCTTGGCATCCAATTAGACAAGACCTGTTCCACGGACACCAAATGGGCAGCGACACCCTTAATCGTCCACTCAGGACATAGTGATTGATGCTGCCATTGTGAACTGTCGATCTCGCCCAGGAACTTGACGACGCTGCTCCAACACGCATCAAGATTGTTGACTATTAGATCTCGTTCGCTCATCTCTCAAACGTAGCTTCAATTGGTATCCGGAGGTCGGGTGTTCCGTGCAATGATGAGACGGCTTAACAGAACCGCTGCTCAGGTTCATGCCCGTAAGGGCTTTGGTGGATGGAGGAAGCCTGTGAATTCACCCCATATGACACTTGTAGGAGCTTACGGTTCACCGTATTCCATCAAAATGCGAGCGGTACTGCGTTACCGCCGCATCCCCCACAGATGGGTAGTGCGGAACTCGGCTGAAGATCAAGGGTTTCCTGAAGCGCCGGTGCCGATTATCCCGGTGTTGGTTTTCCATGATGGCGAGAACGGATATTCGGAATCCATGGTGGATTCGTCCCCCCAGATCATGCGTCTCGAAACCGATTATTCCGAGCGGAGTTTGTTGCCGACAGATCCAGTGGTTCGATTTTTAGATCATCTTGTCGAAGATTACGGCGATGAATGGTTGACCAAGGTGATGTATCACTATCGATGGCACCACCTTTATGGTGAAGCTATTGCGAAGGCAGGCAACATGCTGCCGTTAATGTCGGACAATCAAATGGACGCGAAAAAGCATCGCGCGATCAATGAATTCATAACTGACCGGCAGATGGGACGCACGGCATTGGTCGGTTCGACTGATCTCAATCGTGATGTGATCGAAGGCAGCTTCGTTCGTTTGTTGACACTGCTAGAAGACCATTTGAGCCAGCACCAGTTCTTGTTGGGTGGCCGCCCCGCCCGCGGAGACTTCGGCTTATTCGGTCAGTTCAGCCAGCTATTTTTTTGGGAACCTGACTCGTCGCTCATAGCGGCTCAACGCAGTCCCAGAAGCATGATCTGGGCTTACCAAATCGATGATCTGAGTTCGTTCGAGATTGACGAGAGCAAAGATTGGTTCACTCGTGACAGGCTTCCGTCAACGCTGTCTGCCTTGCTCGGCGAAATCGGCCGGACCTACGCGCCATTTCTGATTGCGAACGAACGAGCGCTGACAGCCCAAGAATCGGAACTGGTTTGCTCAATTGAAGGAAATGAATACAGACAAACACCGTTTCCATACCAACTGAAATGTCTTAATTGGATTCGGGAGGCTTTTGGGCAACTCCGCGAAGGAGATCGGAAAGCAGTGGAGCAGCTCCTCGACGGGACGGGCTGCGAACTACTTCTTGCTGAACCTCGTGGGTAAGGCCGTCATCTTCGACAAGGACGGCACTCTGCTTGACTTTGAAGCAACGTGGAATGAAGCAGTCGGTACGGCTTTCGACCAGATAGCGGACCAAAGCGCAAAGATTCGCGCAGCCGAGGTTTTCGGCTACGACTTGACCTCTCGCTGCGTCCTACCTCACTCTGCGTTTGTTAGCGAAACCAGCGACACCACCGATGACCTCGTTGCCGATTTGATTGATGTCGCTGCATTTAAACAAACACTCAATGAGGCGTCTCGACGGACCGTTGTAGCGAACCGGGGTGCCGGGTTAGCGTTGGAATCACTGGCTGAACGAGGCTGGAAGTTAGCTATTGCCACAAATGATTCCGAACTGCTGGCAACTGAACACATCGAAGCGTTGGCGTGGGCCGAGCTATTTACTTCGATAATGGGGTTCGATTCTGGCCATGGCGCCAAGCCCGGACCGGGCATGGTCTTAGCCGCTGCCGAAGCATGTGACGCGCTTGACGGTGTGTATCTGATGGTTGGAGATTCAGTTCACGACGTTTTGGCGGGTAGGGCAGCGGGCGCGATCACTGTAGCTATCGGGGACGACCCTGCTGCGCTGCAACTCGCCGATCACACGATAGATCAGATGGGAGACCTCGTTGATCTAGTTGAATCCCTGTAGTTGAACAACGATGTTGACTCAGCCGACTTCGTTCCTGATGCGGGTGTGAATTAAGTCGAGTTGTTCAGCTATTGCATCGACTGATCGAGCGCCCGACTGAAATATGGCCGTAGCGTTCACGGAAGTCCAGTCGAAGCCCATTGCGTGGACTATGGCAGCTCGTTCGGCTACAGCATCGAGGTTTGAATAGAAAAGTTTGTCGTCGTCGTTTCTGGGAGGCGGCTGCAACATCAACTGGAACCCAATCTGCGAAGGATCGCGCCCAAATTGTTCAGCTTGACTGCAAATTTCGGCCCTGCAGAGAAGAGCTTGCTCATCGGTTACCCCCGATGCCATCCATCCATCGCCTCTCTGAGCGGTTCTCCGCAACGCGGCGGGGCTGTCACCGCCCACCCAAATTGGGATATTGGCACCCTGAGGCGAGACTGGTTCCATGCCCATGTCATGAGAGTCGTAGTACTCACCGCGAAATTCGATTCGCCCTCCTTCCCAATATCGGCGCAGCAAATCGATCGCCTCATCCATACGTTTTCCGCGGTTAGCAAAGTTTTCTTCAAGAGCCTCATACTCACTGTCCTGCCAACCGACACCGACTCCTAGTCGAACACGTCCTCGAGAGAGGGTGTCCAAGGTGCTGACCTGTTTCGCTACCAAGACCGGCTGTCGTTGAGGTAGCACGAGGACCTCAGTTGAGAGGGATACTCGATGCGTTACGGCTGCCACGTTCGCCAGCAACATCAGAGCTTCTAGTACAGGCATCTCCGCTGGATAAATGGTGCGGCGCTGCTCTTGCGGATAGCCCATCACCACATGGTCAAATGCCGCTATCTCGTCATAGCCAATTTTCTCGATAGCTGTGGCCAGTGCCAATACTTGTTCTGGTCCTTCTCGGTAGGCCACGGAGGGGAAATCTACGGCTATCTTCACCTAGGAACCGCCCAATCT
>JASMKJ010000490.1 GCA_030749275.1 Acidimicrobiales bacterium | reverse complement strand
TATGGCAGGCGACAAAGTCTTTCTTCCCTTCGGAGCTAGCAATCGTGATCCGGAAATGTTTGATCGACCAGAAGAAGTCATCATCGACCGCCAAGAAAATCGCCACTTTGCCTTTGGTATAGGAATCCATAGGTGTCTTGGTTCAAATTTGGCCCGGATGGAATTGGTTGTGGCCATGGAAGAGTGGCTGAAGCGCTTTCCTGAATTCTCGTTGGCCTTAGAGTCCGAGGTGCAGTGGGGAGGGACCCAAGTTCGCGGTCCTCGTTCGGTCCCAGTGCGGGTTTCATAAATTACGGTTGGTTGCTTTCACCGGGGGCGTCTCTCGGGATCATGACCGCTACCACCAAGACGGCTACTGCTGTATATACGAAGTAACCAACTGCTAATGGAGTGACTGTCGAAGCTATTTGACGGTCTATTACCGCTCCCAGCAAGGCACCTAGAGCCAAAGTGATGAAGCCTATGGTTGATGCGGCTGTCCCAGCTAAAGCTCCCATTGGTTGAAGAGCGAGAGTGGTCATGTTGGGCATCATTAGAACCATTGCGGCTATCTGAGATGACATGAGTACCATCCACAGCCCTACCGGGGGTACACCATTTGTGCTTATGGCCAAGATCAGCATCAACAAGCTGACTCCGAGTTGAAATCCCAGGGCGCTGTGACCGAGGCGCCTCGCTCCGATTCGCCCTACTACTCGCGAGCCAGTTAACGCGACAGCGGCCATTACGCACATGGTGATACTGAAAAATGGAACGAACCATCCGGGTCTGCTGAAGATTTCACTCATGATTAGCTCGGAGCTGCTCAAGAAGCTGTAGAAGGCGCCTCCGGAGAACATCAGCGTCAGCGCGTAGCCAATGGTTATCCGGTTCCCAAATACGATTCTTATTCCTTGCCTAGTGGTGGCAAAGCTCAAGTCGCGTCGATTTGCTGTTTGGAGCGATTCTGAGATACGGAAAGACCACAGCCACATCACTATTGCTATGACGAGGCCAAAAAGCATTGTCAGACGCCAGGTTCCTCCTATGCGCAGCAGTAGATCACCAATGATCGGGGCCAGTACTGGGCCGGCGAAAAAGACGGTTTGGACTATCGCCATGACTCGGGCCATGTCGTCGCCTTCGAATTTGTCTCGGATCATCGCTTGGCTGATGGTGCGAGGCGCTGCGCATCCGATTCCCCAAAGGATTCTGGATGCTAGGAGAACACCGAGGTTTGGTGCCACGGTTGACCCAAGAGCACCCAAAGTGAATAGAGCGATCCCTACTCGCAGGATTGGAAGGCGTCCATATGTGTCAGCAAGAGGACCATATATGGGCATTCCGATGGCCATGCCAACGAAGATGCATGTGATTGTCAATCCTGGAAGATTTGAGGTGGGTTCCATGCCAAACGAAGAACGCAGTTCGGCGAATGCGGGCAACAGCATGTCGATAGAGAGGGCTATGGAAGTTGTTAACAATGCAGTGAAAACAATGAACTCTCGTTCACCTTGAGTCCGGATGGAAGCCTTCACGTTATGAAGTTACGGTTTCGTAGATAGCCCGTTCCAATTGATATAGGAGATTGGCGACTTGAGGAAGCATGAACGGGAGCGTTTGAGTCATTAGGAGTGCCCCGAACCCCGACGTCGGATCGATCCAAAAGTGGGTGTTGAACAATCCGGCCCAACTAAGAGAACCCATGTCGCGGCCGCCCGGAACGCCTTCCTCGTTTATCTGAAAGGTGAGCCCCCACGACTTGGGCACTCCCGGCATGAACTCAAAGTCCGCGCTGAGATTGTGATCTAGTGATGTAACGGGAGTTACGCGCACCTGCCCCATGTTGTTTGAGGACATTACCGTCACTGTCTCATCTGAAAGGAGGCGTTGTTCTGCGAATTCTCCACGGCAAAGAATCATCTGAATGAAGTTCGCGTAGTCCAGTGCCGTGGAAAACAAGCCGCCCCCACCGCTATCAAACTCGGGAACACTTTTTGGTGGCTCCGAAACCAATGCTTTCCATTGGTCGTTTGCTAACACGTGTACGGCTGCAAGACGTTCCTGCATATCAGGGTTGCACTCGTAACCTGTGTCGGACATTCCCAGTGGGTTGAATATCTCTTGACGCATCCAATCCCCGAGCCGCATACCGCTGACTGCTTCGAGAAGCTGTCCGGCCCAGTCAATCCCTATGCCGTATTCCCAACGTTGCCCGGGCTCAAATGACAGCGGCTGTTGTAGCGAGGCCCACTTGCCGCTAGCTACCCCTGGGGCACCCGTGTGTTCGAGCCATTGAGCTATACCTGCATTCCATACCTCGTAGGTAAAGCCGGATGTGTGTGTGAGCAAATTACGAAGCGTCACTGCATTATTGGGAGGACGAAGTGTGGGACCCGATTCGTCAATGGCATCAAGGATTTCTAGGTCTCCGAGTTGAGGAATGATTTCACCAGCGGGCTGGTCGAGTTCCAGCAATCCACGTTCAACGGCTTGGAGACATGCCACCCCAGTTAATGGCTTCGTCATTGACGCAATCTGGAAGACAGTGTCGGTTGTCATGGCGTCGCCGCTGCCTTGGGACCTTGTTCCCTGAGCGCGAATAGCCACTATCCCTTTTTTGTCAATAACTGCGCCGACTGCCCCAGGGACGATTCCGTCCCTTACTGCGCTACCTAGGCAATTATCGATCACTTGGTCCAGCTTCACGTGCCGAGTGCCTCTCGCCAAGGTGTCGCGTCGATTCCGTGGTACCGGTCCTCCAGAGCATCAACAAGTTCGCTTGTCCAAAATGGATGCCCTGGCCTTGGCGCGCCGAAAAGAGCGAGTTCCTCAGGGGTACAACTTGCCGCAAACTTGGACCAAGGCCCACGATTCGCGTTTTGCTGAAAACTGTCAAATCCGATCCACTCATGGTGAGCATGCTTAAAGGCGATGTTCAT
>JASMKJ010000489.1 GCA_030749275.1 Acidimicrobiales bacterium | reverse complement strand
CTCTGGATCGGTTACAGCGACGATCATTGCTATGTCCGAAGATGAACCAGCAGTGATGAATGCCTTATGGCCATCAATGACGTATTCGTTTCCGTCTCGGACGGCTCGGGTGGAGATTGAGGAGGCGTCGGAGCCGGTGTGGGGCTCGGTTAGGTGGAAAGAGCCGAGCCATTCCCCGGAACACAGTTTCGGTAAGAATCGCTCCTTTTGGTGAGCGGTACCGTGGGTGGCGATGCCGAGGGCTACCGGTGAGTTGTTAGCCGACATCATGTTGCTAATGCCACCGTCTACCGCAGCGATTTCTTCCATAGCAAGTGCGTAGGAGACGAAATCCAGACCCGAGCCGCCATAGACCGGATCGATGGTCATGCCCATGAGCCCGATGCTTGCCATCGATTGGTAGAGGCTCTTCGGTGGGCCTCCACTATTTTCCCATGAGCGGATATGGGGCTCTATTTCAGTACGGGCGAAATGGCGCGCAACCTCGCGAATTGCGTTTTGATCGGAACTGAGAATCACAGAAAGACGATAGGTCGCTAATAGCAACCCATGCCAAGGTTCTCTAGAGTTTGGGGTATGGGTACCGGCGATAATCGTGCAACTCCGTCAACGGGTTTAAATGGTGATGGGCTCCAAATAGCGATTGTTCATGCGAGATGGAACACATCCATAGTTGAACGTTTGCTTGCTGGGGCCGATCGCGCGTTAACAGCGTTTGGTGTGACAGTCGTAGGCCCGGTTTCGGTCCCGGGTTGCTTTGAATTGCCGATGGCGTGCCGCGCTGTGGCGTCGTCAGGTGATGTTCATGCAATTGTGGCAGTTGGTGCTGTGGTGCGGGGAGAAACCACCCATTACGAAATCGTGTCCGAGGGGTGCGCCTCGGGCATCCAACAGGTTCAGTTGGAAACGGGCGTGCCGATAGCTTTTGGCGTTCTGACGGTCGAATCCACAGAGCAAGCAATGGAGCGTTCCCAAGGGCCGGGTCTCCACAACGTAGGGGAAGAGGCCGCTATCGCATCGATTGAGATGGCTCGCTTGGTGGAGAACTGGACCTGATCTTGCCAAGGTGATGAGCGAATTGGGTCACGGCGAGGAAGTGTAAGAAAGTCGCCCCTGCGGTGCTGCTACGGTTTCAGTTAGCAAGTTCTGCTCAGTAGGGGCTTAAAAGGGGAATTTATGCGCTACTACTCATGTGACTCCCATGTGGTCGAGGCAGCCGAAATCTATGACGGCTTGACGGACAAATTTGGTGATCGGGCGCCTTTCATTGAAAAGGATTACCAAGGGAAACCAGGAACTTGGCTTGTACTGCCGGGAGGGATGCAAACGCTCCCTGTAGGCCGATTAGGAATAGCGGGGGCACGGCTCGATGACCCTGCGACCCATGAACGGATCGCGATGGGCTACGACGGTTTCAATCCCGGGGTCATGGACCCGGTCGTTCGTTTGGAGGAGCAAAGCACAGACGGGATCGTGGGCGAAGTGATGTACCCGAGCCTCAGCATGTTCACCTTCGCTATCCCCGATCCCGAAGTGAGGGATTTGGCATTGCGTCAGCACAATGACTGGGTCCTGGACTATTGCTCTGTTGACCGGGATCGCCTGATAGGTATTGGATGCTTGCCTCTACCCGATGTGGACCGTGCGATAGCGGAGATTGACCGTTCAGCGGAACTTGGAGTTCGAGGGTTTGCTATCCCGGCCCATGTTGACCCTTCCCTGCCGTACAGCGACCCCGCGTTTGATCCGTTTTGGGCCCGGGCTCAGGAGTATGGCGTCCCCCTCACCATGCACATTTTCACCGGCCAGACGTTAGATGGCGGTCTCCCTAAACATTGGGGAACCCCTGGGGGCCACCTCAAGGGATACACGCTCGCTCACACGACCGCGGTGAATACGATGATCGACCTTATTTGCGGGGGAGTAGTGGAACGCTTCCCCGAACTGAAATTCGTCATAAGTGAATACGAAACGGGCTGGGTTGCACATACCTTGCAGCGGTTGGATCACGCCTCGTACCGGACCCCTTGGGAATTAGCGGACGGTTTGACGATGAAACCGTCGGAATATTTTGACCGAAACTTTTGGGTGACCTTCGAGGATGACAAAGAAGGCATCGCCACTCGTCACGCTATAGGTGTAACGAATCTTCTTTGGGGTAACGATTACCCGCATCATGATTCGATTTGGCCAAATTCTCGACCAATTCTCGACGACATTTTGGCGGAAGTGCCTGACGACGAAAGGGAAGCCATGGTCTGGGGCAATGTTGTCGACCTGTACGACATAGACCCGGACTCGCTGCCAGCGATGGCCTAACGTTTTACATCAGGTGGCGAAGTATCGCGTGACCGACGGCCTCTCCATCTTCCATTGGACCAAAGTGGGTAAGACCCTCCATTGGTAACAGTTCTCCGAACCGAAGATGAGACGCTATCGGCTCTGCCATTTCAGGAGGCAGTTCGTTGCCGGGGGCGACGGATTCACCTCTTGCCACCACCACCGGAGCGTCAATGGAACGAAACGCCGTGAAATCGGTTGTTGCTCCCGAACCAAAGATCCGTGCCTCCGTATCTCCCGAACAGCTGAGATGCACACCCTCCTCAGTTGGGTACGTGCCGAGTTGCGCATAGGCCCTTACTGCGCTTTCTTCGCAACCCCCGAAAGGAGGTTTGCTCAACAGCCGCTCGATGAACTCCTCCAAAGAAGGGAATTCGGTTCGTCGGCGCCGAGCAGCCTCCACCAGTGGATGGTCCCCAGCAGGGCGCTCATGGCCGTCGGGGACCATAACTGGCTCGAACAACCAGAGCCGTCTAAATGTGCCCGGATTTTCTAGCTCGGTGCGAATGAGCGTTGCGCCTCCGAGTGAATGTCCGACCGCATCGATCGGGCCCACACCGATCGCAGCGACGGCATTGAGAATTTCGTCGACTAGTAGTGACCTCTCAACATCCAGAGGGGGTTGGGAGATCCTTGATGCGCCGTGTCCACGAAAATCGAGTCCGAAACATTGCCGGTGTTTTTTCAGTACGGGCACAACGGTCGCCCACATGCCAGCGTTCAGTCCGTTACCGTGCGTCAACAGTACGGGTGGGCCGTCACCGCCGAAATCGTGTAGAGCACACGGTTCACCGTCGGAACCAGGTAGTAGCAACATCACCGATGAGAATACCGACGTGTAACAATATCGGTATGTCTAGTTTTATTTCTGGTGATGTCGAGCTTCACTTTGATGATTATGGAAACGGCTTTCCGGTGCTTCTCATAGCCCCTGGAGGGATGAAATCGGAGGCTTCATTTTGGGAGTCAACGCCTTGGAACCCGATAGAACAACTGAGCGACAACTTCCGGGTGATCGCTATGGATCAACGCAATGCAGGACGGTCAAAGGGTCCAATCGCCGCCGATCACAGTTGGGGCACTTACGCTGAAGATCAGTTGTCGTTACTCGACCATTTAGGAATCGACCGGTTTCACGTCGCCGGCATGTGCATAGGTGGCCCATATGTGATGGGTTTGATAGAGCGGGCACCGCAGCGAGTGGCGGCTGCTGTCCTCTTCCAAACCATTGGCCTCAGTGGCAACAGAGCAGCCTTTTTCGACATGTACGACGCATGGGCTGAGGAACTGCGTCCCCAGCGACCTGAGGTAGCAGAGAACGATTGGGAACAGTTCAAAATGAATATGTACGGTTCAGACAAGTTTCTTTTCAATGTTGACGAGGACTTCGTGCGATCCGTTGAGACGCCATTGTTAGTAATGGAGGGAGGCGACTTGTACCATCCTTCCGAATCTTCGGTAGCAGTCAGTGAGCTAGCTCAAAACGCCACCCTCATTCGCGACTGGAAGAGTGGCTCGGCGATGGAACTGGCGGCACAGCAGTTCGCTGATTTCTTAGAGGGACACAGGCCCTGAGACATCGAGCCAAATAAAGAAAACGGAGCAGGAATGTTAAATCTTTCAGGCAAAATCGCCGTGGTTACCGGCGCGAGTCGTGGTATCGGAGAGGCAAG
>JASMKJ010000488.1 GCA_030749275.1 Acidimicrobiales bacterium | reverse complement strand
GGGATGGTTGGACGCCGATGATCGAGCAACTCCGCAATGCTACGAGGGACGAACTCGGATCGAAGAGATCACAGACAGGCTCGACGGACAGCATTGGGAGCAAATAGGTTCCGAAAAATGTGACGAACTTGCGAGCGTTCTTGGCGTTCTTAACCAACATCTCCCGAAAGATGACCAGTTGGATTGGCGAGAAATCTACGACGGCAGCCAACCGCCGATTTGATCAACAGTTATTCGGCTTCGTTTTCGACGATCGAAGCTGTCCCTGAGCGAGGTAACGCAATCCACGTGCGACCCGCGGTGAGTTTCACTGTCGCCCCGTTAGCGTCTCTGAACTCAGTGATGTCGACTGAAGTAGGGCGATTCCACGTTGCTTCAATCAAGTGGCCCTTGGTGAGAACCCAAGCTTCTCCTCGGCCCAGAACCTTGACCTCTGGTGAACCGGCGAATGCGACACTCTGACCGTATTTCACGAATTGAACGATGAGGTTTTCGGGCGCGACCTGCACTCCGTCGTAGTCAACATGAGCGCTACCTTGTTGAGTTCGAGCCCATCCCTGAAAGACGTCATCCCATTGGTAGGTGATCTGGTAGCCGCCGTAATCAATTTCGATGCCTTCCACCGGTTGAGCTGACGGGGGCAAACTTTCGTCGACGCTTCTGTAAGAGAACATCTGAGGCGGAGTACCTCCGCGGCCATCCGCAGCAGCGTAAATCTCACCGGTCCCAGTCATCAGATTGTACGGAGCAGAGCGTTCCTCGTTGCGCCTGTATGCGGCGCGTCCAACGTTGGTGTCGCCGACAAGAATCATGTCGACTTCGTCGAGGAGTCGCATCACAGTGGGGTTACCACCGGAGTTTCCGAACAAAGGCGTGTTGAGATTGGAGAGCAATTCGAAATCACCGGTTCTTGCTGAGCGCACCGGCCCGATGTCGGTCACATTTCGGCTATGGAATATGGCAGCGAAGCGAGTGATGTTTCCCTCTACCAATTCCTCGAACACCACATCGGCCTGGTTAATGCCCCACTGGGGTCTCGCTGATTGGTGATTATCGATCTTTACTAAGAAAGCCGGTCGTGAGAGGGCTTGTGTTAGTTCTTCACCTGTGAACTGAGCGACCGGAACCGGCGGCACCGTTGTCGTTGTGGTGGTTGTCGTGGTTGTCGTCGTTGTCGTTGTTGTTGTGCTTGCTGGGGCAGTTACCGAGGTTGTAGAGGAGGTCGGTGGTCGCGATAGGAGGCTGGTGCCCGCGCCACTGCATGAAGTGAGAACCAAGGCGAGGACACAGAAAGGCTTTATGAATCGAATGGGGTAGGAGGGCACAGTTCTCTCAATGCGAACGGATTTCCAATTGTCGAGAGTAACCCCTAACCCCGCTTCATATGTGTACCCCTAGGCGGGAGAAAGTCGTGGGTGTAGCGTCGGCTGGGTGCGCACCGCATTTGTGACCGAAGTCTTCTCAGACCTACTGGGGAAAGGGCGACTAAACCTCACCGATGAGCTTCTCGTAGTTGCTGGCGGACGTGCAGAACGAGACCTGTTTGAGAGCTTGGGCTTCGAGCGGGCCACTATCACCAATGTCGACTCCGTGGAAGCTTCGGAACAACTAGCTCCATATCACTGGGCGCACGAAGATGCTCAAAGTTTGAGCTACAGCGATCGGTCATTTCCGTGGGTCGTAGTGGTTGATGGATTGCATCACTGCAGGTCGCCCCATCGGGCTCTCACTGAGATGTATCGCACATGTTCTGTTGGTGTCATCGCCATTGAGGCGAGAGATTCCTGGTTGATGCGTTTAGCTGTTCGATTGGGATTCAGCTCGAGCTACGAGTTGGAGGCAGTTTGGGCTCAGGGCGGAACTTCTGGGGGGCTCGATAATGGACCTATTCCGAACCATATTTATCGGTGGACTGAACGCGAGTTCCAGAAAACTATTCGTTCGTGTGATCCCACTGGAGACCATGGCTTCCATTTTTTCTATGGCCTAAATCTTCCGTATGAAACAGCGGACCTTCGCGGTTGGAACAAACGCAAAATGTTTCTCAAGCCTGCCGAAACGATTCTGCGTATGGTGACTCGGTTAGTTCCCAAACAGCGCAATTCGATGGCAATGATCGCCACTCGGCCTGAGTCCTCACACCCTTGGATCGTCCCTAAGGAATGAACGACGCACCGACCTGTTTGCGGTTAGCGGCAATCTGTTTTACGCGGAGAACTGAGAAAGTGTTGAGGTCCCACCATTGGGTCTTTGAAGAATGATTTCCAACGAGGAAGGGCCTTCAGAAACTTTGATGTCGAGCCCGAGTTGCTGATGAAGGGCGACAATGCGATCAGGTTCGGGGTCGCTGCCGCGAACTTCTGTCAATAGGCATCCTTTGGGAGTTATGGTCGCTGGGTTAGGTGTATCGCCCCAATCGATAACGAATGGCACCATCCTTTGGTTGCTTGACAGAGTAAGTCGCCAACTGATTTCTTCCCCGTCGGGTTTCACGCGGCTCATGGCCACCACCGGACCGGGATCCGTTCCATGGTTTCGAATCGTTTCGGAAACGGACTCGATCGTCTCCCCATCAGTGGGATGGATTGCGAATGCCGCCAGACGGGGCCCGCGGTGCTCGTCTATTCCAAACGGGCGAGGTCTTGGAGGATCATCCTGGTTGGGGTCCACCGCGATGATTTCGAGGTACACGTCGGTTCCAAGTGAGAGCAGGGCGTTATGGGTTCCGATTCCCGGATGTGGCCCGCCGGGTGCGGCTCGGACGCCGGTCATGGCCTCAACAAAGTCGACTCCTTCTTCGAGGTTTTGACAAGCGAGGGCGAAGTGGTCAAATGCGGCCATATCAATCAAATAACTCCTTGGGTAGATCCCTAGATGGGTCCATGCTCCAGCTGGCGTTTCGTTTTTCGAGAAAAGCGGTCACTCCTTCAACCGAATCTGACTGTTGTGCTATCCAGTCGAAAATCGGGGTTTCCTTGTGATGCATTTCCTCCCAGCTGAGAGATAGACCTTGCCACAACAACTGCTTGGTTGCGGCCACCGAAACTGGTGCCGCTGAACAAAGTTGCTCAGCGAGAGCAATCGCCTGACCTAGGAGATCCTCGTCGGGATGAACTTGTGAAACCAGACCCATTGACAGGGCAGTGTCGGCGTCAATGATTTCTCCCCCCATCAACAACTGGGCGGCATTGGAAAATCCCACTATCCGAGGCAGGAGAGAATGTGATCCAAGTTCGGGCAACATCCCTATGCGGTTGAACACAAATCCCAGACGGGCACTTTCCGACGCGATCCGAATATCGCAGAGCAACGGATAGGTTGCACCTACGCCAACAGCGGGACCGTTGATTGCCGCAATGACCGGCTTAGTGACCTGATGAGGCAAGAACTGAGGGGTGCGTTCTTCGCTTGTATCGTCGGAATCACGGGTGCGGTTCGGGTCGAAGGTATCGCCGCCTCCCGAGAGATCAGCGCCCGCACAAAAAGCGCGACCGGTACCGGTGATGATCACCGCTCGAACATCTGGATCGTTTGAGACTTGTTCCAGAGCAGCATCTAGGCCAGCGGAGATTTTGTTGTTCCAAGCATTGAGTCGATCCGGACGATTAAGTCGAACCACCGCAACTCGGTCAAGATGTTCGACCGTAACCTCGGCATCGTGGGTCATCGTGCCAGTCTTTCAGAATTCTGCTGAGAGAACCGATATGGGTACCAAGAAGCGCCAACCGTTCAAATTAACCACTTTGTGGGCTAGTTTTGGTACCGATTCCCGTGCAGATCATCACTCCGCTACTCGTTGGCTTTGCCGTAACCCAGGTTTCAACGCTCACCACCTCCGCGTATCTTCACAGGTCTCTGGCCCATAAAGCAGTGCGTTTCAGCCCGAGGACAGCTCTCTTTTTGCGGTTCTTTCTGTGGCTAACCACCGGGGTGAAAGCTCGCGAATGGGCCGCAGTTCATCGGAAACATCACGCCTTCACGGACGAAGAATCTGACCCCCATTCACCAGCACAACTTGGGTGGATTCGGGTTCAACTCACCAACTTCTGGTTGTATCGACGTGCCGCGAATGACCCTCAAACTGTTCAGAAGTGGGGTAAGGACCTAGCTCCGGATAAATGGGACAGACTGATGTTCGACAGAGGCCCCCTTGGCTTGCTTATTTCCACGGCTCTGCTTTCGTTATGGCTGGGGTGGTGGCAAGGCCCTCTGGCTTTTGGGTTTCATGTCGTTACCTATGTTTTGTTGTCGGGAGCCATCAATGCCGTAGGTCACACTTTTGGTCGCCGCCCTTACGCCAATAGTGCAACGAATTTACATTGGCTAGCCGCCATCACGTCAGGCGAGGGTTACCACAACAATCACCACGGCCTCCCAACATCAGCGAGGTTCGGCGCAAAGCGCTTCGACTTCGACGCTGCATGGTGGCTCATTAAGGTCGCCGAACGATGCGGTTTGGCGCA
>JASMKJ010000487.1 GCA_030749275.1 Acidimicrobiales bacterium | reverse complement strand
CGACAGCGAGCGTCACCGGCGACATCTGAGGGGAGCCATCTCGACGTCGAGTGGCCAGAACGGCTCGAGAGTTGTCGCGGACGTAATCGAGGCCTTTTCCAATTTCCATATGGTCATCCTGACACGTAAACCATCGTTCGGTAAGGCCTGATTCTTAGAGACTGCTCTAGGGTGAGTTCATGGCCGTGACTCACGAAATCGACAGCGGTCGCGGCTGGGTAGTGGCATTTGCTGGATGCCTCATCAACACATGGACCTTCGGTGTCTTTTATGCCTTCGCAACGGCACTGGAACAGATGGTCGCTGAGTTCGATGCCAGCCTGTCAGGAATTGCTGCCTTCTTCTCGGTCACAACTTTTCTCTTCTTCGCGACAGGCATGATTGCGGGGCCTCTCGCTGACCGCTTTGGCGCCCGACGCCTGGTGGCAGTAGGCGCGGTCCTCATGGGTGGAGGGCTGTGGCTCACCGCTCAAGTCGAATCTCTGTTCGCAGGAATCCTGATATACGGACTCGGAGTGGGGCTGGGCATTGGTTCCTATTTGGTTCCTCTCAGCGTCGCTACTGGGGCTTGGTTTGACAAACACAGAACTCTGGCTCTGGGTATCAACACCGTTGGCATAGGACTCGGCACTCTGACCTTGGTTCCCGTCGCGGAGTGGCTGATCCGTACTGCTGGATGGCGCAGCGCTTTTGAACTGATGGGTATCGGAAGCGCAATCGTCTACGGCGTAGTGGCCCTGGTGTCCTTTAGACCTCCGACTCCTCCCGCTTCAGTTTCTGTCAGCATTTCGGCGGCACGTCGCGCCGTAAGAAGGTCAGAGTTTTGGCGTCTTTATATCGCTGGTTTTCTAATGTCAGTCGCTCTATTCATTCCTTTCGTTTTTCTCGTGCAGTACGCAAAGGAACAAGGGATTGCGTCCAGCACAGCGGCCTTTCTCATCACTTCGCTCGGTTTGGGCAGCGTGCTGGGTCGGCTTGGTTTGGGAGTGCTGGGTATGCGTCTGGGAGTCTTACCGCTGATCATCATGTGTTTTGGGATCCAACCCATCGCATACATGTTGTGGTTGATCTCCGGATCGAACTACGTGCTGCTGCTGTTATTCGCGGCCCTGTTGGGGGTGGGTTACGGCGGATTCGTTGCCCTGAGCCCTGTGGCCATGGCCGGAATTTTTGGTCTTGAAGGTTTGGGGGGAGTTCTCGGGGTTCAATACACATCAGCAGGAGTCGGGGCGCTCATCGGACCAATCACCGCGGGAGCCATCATTGACGCAACAGGTTCCTACACGGTCGCGATTGTCGGTGCGATCGGCGTTTCTCTGATTGCCACAGTGTCAGTTGTACCCATGTGGCGGATCGGTGATGGCGCTCCCCCGGTCGCTCCCATCCGTTCTTATTTGAGTGAACCAACGGTGTGGTTGGTGTCTCCTAAAGCGCGCTAAGGGAGCTGGGTCAGCGAGTAGACCTCATAAGTCACTCCCCCTTCGGGGTGCAACTGACCGATTCCGACTCCTTGGACGTTATTTAACCAGGTGTACCTGTCGTCACCGGTTTCAAATTGAGGAGCCGATCTGGCTACACCAGCGGCGGGATCCGCGATGCCTTTGTACTGCATCAAAATCACGGCATCATCGTCTGTGACCAGTGTCAGCCGAACATCTAGCTGAATATTCCGGTCGGCCCGTGCCGTGACCCAGTCTCCGCCAGGTGGAACGACGCTGCCGGTGAGTCGTTCACCTGTGAAAGTGCCACCCGCTACCTCAGCAATCATTCTTGTGCCGTGTGGCCCCCCCTTGATGATCTGCACTCCTTCCCCGACCTGGAGGTCGAGGGTGAAGAGATGTTCGACGTCAAGTTGTTTATTTGCCATTTCCTAAGCTTTGCACATTTCTTTCGACGTCAACCCAAATTAAAGAAGTCGGCCAAGTCAGCGGGCATTTGGTCGATATCTACTTCGAACAGCTCCAAGAGAACAGCATCGGGTGCCTCGCACATGAGATATCGCCAATTTCCAAATTCTCTGATGTCAGACCGAAACTCAACACCGTTCGCGATCATTCGTTCCCTCAGCTCATTGAGCCCCTCAACTCGTATACCCACATGGTGATAAGCGCCACTTGAGACCCCTCGCGGTTGCTGGTCGTAAACATTGATCCGTCCACGTCCTACCTTCATAAAGATGTTGCGAGATCCCCCGAAATCTCCGTCATAGCTCACAACTGCGCCGAGGTTGTTTTGCCACCACGCCACGGTGGCCGATGCGTCACTAGCGAAAATGTGTACGTGATGCAGATCAAGCACTCAGCAAACCTAAAGGGTTCGTTGGTCGGTGCGGGCACCCTGGTAAATGATTTGTCTCATTGTGTCGGCTGCACGTTTGTGAAAGTCCACTGCTGCTGGTTCCAAGTCATATGCAGGCTGTGGACAGTGCTCAAAGTTGTTGTATTGGTCTTCTCC
>JASMKJ010000486.1 GCA_030749275.1 Acidimicrobiales bacterium | reverse complement strand
GCGGCAACTGAGAAGCCAATGGCTCTTTCGTACCTCGGAGGTCAATGCGGCGTAGCACTCTACTGAGGGTACCGCTGACAGAGGCTTCCACAGAAGCGGATATCACCTCGGCCCGACCAGAACTGTATGGTTCTTCCATGGTTTCCCAAGCAGAACTTTCATCTCTTGAAACGGCGATCAGAGAGTTAAGTGAGCGAATAACGATCGCTGCCGATGAATTGGTGGGAACCAAGGAAGAAGATGTTGCTATCGATCTCTACGAAGTCGAGCGCAGTTTACGGACGGCTCAGCGTCGTATCGCTCGGGCGGCCGAAGGTTTAGCCATCACGAAAGACCATGATATTTAAGTCAATTTGGTCAGCGCCTCGGACATTTCAACGATCTTCTTAGCCCGCGTCAAATGAGGCACGTCCACCATCTGACCCTTAAAGCTGAAAGCCATCACGCCCTCAGCTTCCTTCGTAGCGAATAGGTCGAGAAGCTCCTTAGCTTCACTTACCTCATCGACAGATGGAGTGAAGGATTCATTTACCACCTCTATCTGGTTGGGGTGAATAGTGATTTTGCCTGTGTATCCCATGCTCGCAGACTCCAGACATTCAGTTCTAAGTCCCTCCCGATCATTGAAGTCCACAAAGACGGTATCAAGAGGTTGTTTACCCCAGGCCGTCGCCGCAAGCAGACACATCACTCGGGCATGCTCAAAAATTGGCAGGTAAGTGCCGTCTGGGTTGCGGTTGGCTCGAGATCCAATGGCTGCGGACAAGTCTTCCGCTCCCCACGTCAGAGCATCCACCCGAGGATTAGCGGCAAGATCGCCGATGTTGAGAAAACCCTGGGGCGTTTCGGTACCCAAGATCAACAGCTTGACTTCCCCGTCAGCATGTCCGTTGGCGTTTTCATGTTCACGAATCACTTCATCAATTTGCGCCACTTCGTTAGCGTTATTGACTTTCGGAATGAGGTAAGAGTCGGGCGGATGAGCCATGGTTTCTTCTATATCTCGTTCGAACCAGGGACTGCCCAATGGGTTAACTCGAACTACTCGTTCCTGACGACCGAAATCCACGTGTTCAAGCCAGCCACTGACCGTCAATCTCGCAGAGTCCTTATTTTCTGGTGTCACTGCATCCTCAAGATCAAGAATCAGGGCATCAGCCTCAGTCTCGAGCGACTTGTCGAGCATTTTCTCGTTGGCTCCGGGCACAAAGTGAGCGGCGCGTCGAATGGTCATTAGTGATTCTCCTTCAACAGTTAAAAATCGAATGCCACTGGACAGAAGTCATTAAGAACACAGTCCTCACATTGAGGGTTACGAGCAAAACATACTTGTCGGCCATGAAGTATCACCCGAAGGCTGAACTCTCCGCGCTCATACTGGGGCAACATTGGGTTTAGATCCATTTCAACCTTCACCGGATCCTCTTCTTCGGTGAGACCTAGTCGCCGTGCCAAACGACCAACGTGAGTGTCGACCGGCAATCCGGGAAGCCCGAACGCTACGGACCTTATGACATTGGCGGTCTTGCGGCCGACACCTCCAAGTTTCACCAGTTCCTTCAACTCGGTAGGAACTTCTCCCCCGTGATCGTCGAGGAGTTGATTCGACATTTTCAGAAGGTTCTTTGCCTTGCTCTTATAGAAGCCAGTCGGATGCACCAGGTCTTCCAATTCTTTTTGCTCCGCTGCAGCAAGTTCGACCGGTCCCGGATATCGATCGAACAGCGCAGGGGTGGTCTTATTGACTCTGACATCAGTGCACTGAGCTGACAAAATTGTCGCCACTAGTAGCTCAAACGGACTGTCGTGATTCAACTCACACACCGCTTCATACTCAAGTTTGAGTCGTTCGTGTACTAATCGTGCCCTGCCTTTGGGTGATCGCGGCTTCCCCATTACCTTTGTTTACCTCAAGATCCGGAATCTAGCGATATCTTCGGTGGGGTGGGTGATGAAGGTGTCCAAGAACCGGCAATAAGAATTAGTCAGGATCGAGAAGGTGACATCGTAGAAGTAGACGCCTCCCGCTGGAGCGCTGATGCTTTGTCGATGGCTTTGCGCGACGTGCTAACTCGAATCGCCGAAAGCGCCTCGCTATGGCTAGATAACCCGGCAGAAGACACCGATGAAATTCTGGCACGTCTTGGATTGGAGCCTCAACGGGATCTTTTCAGGATGGAGCGATCCATTCCTCTGGAACAAAGAACGGAAATAGCGACCCGGCCGTTTGAAGTAGGTCAAGATGAAAACGAATGGTGCGAAGTAAACAATCGAGCTTTCTCTTGGCACCGAGAACAAAGCGGTTGGACACCTGCCTTATTGCGAGAGCACCAAGAAGAACCCTGGTTCGATGCCGAAGGCTTCTTGATTCATGAACGTGATGAACGCATAGCCGCATTTTGTTGGACGAAGGTGCACGCTACAGAAGCGCCGCCTGTCGGTGAAGTCTTCGTCATTGCCGTGGATCCTGACTTTCACGGCTTGGGTCTCGGACGGGCATTAACTCTTGCCGGATATCAACATCTCGAAAACAGCGGGATCACCAGGGCAATGTTGTATGTCGACGCAGACAACACCCCCGCTGTAAACCTCTACCGAGATATAGGACTCGAGGTCGAAACGGTTAGGCGCCTATATCAACGGCAAACCCAGGCCTCCTAGAGTTGAACGACGGCACCCAGAGCAAGCCCGACAAAGTGGATACCGATGGCCGCGGCGACAGCAATTCCCACATGACGACTGATCCCGCGTACAACCGAATGACCAGTAGCGATAGCCAAAGTGGATCCGATAACAGCGGCCCCCGTCACACCAGCCGCCACAGACAACCAGATCACAAAATCCGTCGAAAAAAAGAACCACGGTAACAAGGGAACTAAAGCCCCGACAGCGAAAGCCGAAAACGACCAGCCAGCCGACGTGAAGGGAGAAGCGAGTTCGTTCGGATCAATGCCGAGTTCTTCTCTTGCGTGGACTTCGAGAGCCATTTCGGGGTTCTGCATCACCAATTGAGCCATCTCTCTCGCTTGGTCGGCCGTCATGCCCCTTTCGATATAGACCTGAGCTAATTCCTCAGTTTCTTCTTCAGGATCTTCAGCCAGGGCCAGTTCTTCCTTTTTGAGCTCCCGAGCCACTAGATCATTCTGAGCCCGAACAGACACATACTCACCCGCCGCCATTGAAATCGCTCCAGCGAGCAGGCCTGCAACCCCGGCGGTGCGAACCACCCCAGAAGAAACATCTGCCCCGGCAAGACCAACTATCAACAAGACGTTCGAAACCAATCCATCTGAGGCTCCAAAAACCGCAGCTCGAACCCCACCTCCTTGTACGTCTCGGTGATGGTCGTCATAGCGGTGGGAGGTCACATATTCGAAGCTACCCGCCGTACCCTGTAATGGTGGTGATCACTCGCTATGACTTGTCCCGAACAGAACTTGCCGACTTACTCGAAGGTGAACCCAGTTACAGAGTCGATCAGATCTGGGATGGTCTCCATAGCCAGCACCGAGAT
>JASMKJ010000485.1 GCA_030749275.1 Acidimicrobiales bacterium | reverse complement strand
ATGAGATCTTCGACGGACTCAAGAATCGCAGCAACCAACTCCGGGTCGACTGCGTCACGGATGTGAACAACTCCATCGGAGCGAAACGTCGCGACCTCAGAATCGTTTAATACTCGCATCCCAAACCCTTGTCATGATCCTAGATGGTCTCGACGACATCGTTGTCGGACAGACTTGTACGAATGTCAGTGTCTGCCTGGGCCGGAATATTAGGGCACCAAAGCTGCATCGCCTCTTCCATGGTCGCTTTGACCAATGACGCGACTTCAATTGCCTCGTCGCGTCTGCATTCCACTACAACGCTGTCATGTACGGTCTGAACGCCGACCGCTTCGCTGAACCTAGGAAGGCGTCTATCTAATAGCCCGTATGCTTCGAGCATGATGTCGGCTACGCCGCCTTGTATGGGAGCATTTCGGTAGGCGTTAGCCATCTGAGATATGCGCGTGTTAAGTGATTTGTCCAGTAGTAACTCCAAGGCTTCTGAACCCATGGTCTGTTGTACTTCGTCGACCATTCCCCGGCGCAGCTGTCTGTCTTCCAAGGCCTTGGTGATGTCGGCGGTTGAAAGTACATTGCCGTCTCGTTCTAGGTCGATGTTGTGACGGGCTCCTATGATTGTCCGAATCGTTTTAGGTCCTTTCTTGGTGGAACCCATGATCGTCTTTGCAGCTTGCTCTAGAACTCCCTCGGTATGAAATGTGAACTGCTGCCGTCTGCCGGACTCGGTGAACGAGTCGAATCCGAAGACGGCACCATCTAGGTCAATTACGACCGATGCTTCGAAGGAAAGGGTCCACGCAACCTCATCGATGTTCCAAGATGACCCGAGGCGCGCGGCTACCTCTTCGGCGGCCGGCCAGTTCCGGTTTTCGTCTCGATGTCGGCGAACCGCTTGGCGGACTACAGGCCACTGCTTGTGTAGGTGAAGCGTCAGATCCCAATCGATTTTCTTGTGGGATGTAGCGAGTTGCTCAACGAAGCGGTCGCGTTGAGAAACCCAAGAGGCAATTTGCGGATACGCGTCTAGATACTGTTCGAGCAAAGCGCGGCCTTCCTTTTCGTTGGTTTCCACGCCCGCTTGAGAAAGGCTTCTAGCTAGGCCGCTCCCGCGTTGACCGTAAACGATTCCGAAGTTGATCCTCTTGGCTTTATCGCGGTATTCGCTGTATTGGTCGGGTTGAGATTCGCTCAGCAACTTCATATCCACTCCGAACATTCTTTCGGCAGTGGCTGAATGGATGTCTTCTCCGTTGATGAAAGCGTTTCGCAAGTTCTCGTCGCCAGCAATATGGGTGGCGAACCTCAACTCCGCTTGGCTCAGGTCTGAATAGACGAACACCCGATTGGGGTCCGATGGTCGGATATGTTCTTTCATTTTGGGAGAAAAATTTTGAGCGTTGGGTCGACGACTCGCCAACCTGCCCGTGTTGGTGCCAACCACTTGCAAATATTCCGAATGCATTCTGCCGTGGTCATCAATGTGGTCCCGGATCGATTCGCCGTAGGTGGAAATCACTTTGCTCAGTTCCCGATATTCGAGCAGTGAGGAACAAATCGGGCCACCGATCTCTAACAGCACTGCCGCTGTTAACGGATCAGTGGACAGCAAAAGTCTTGCTTTTCCGAACTTAGAAGCAGACCAATGCAGGACTTCGTCAGGGCTCCATTCGTTGAGTGCTTGTTTTGCCTGCTGTTCACTTCCGGGATTCCATGAGGGTTGGAGTGACTCGCCGAACAGACTTGCCTGCCCGCCGCCCGTAAGGGCAGCCAGGTCGGTCGAAACTTGGGCTCGGCGATGTTCCATCTCTTTGAGACGTTGTTCCCAACCTGACCAATCGAATGGAAGTCCCACTCTCTCCATTTGATCCAAGAAGGGACGAGCCTCTTGCTCCAACCTGCAAACTTCCAACAGACCAGATTTTCGAATGCGAGTCCTGATTTCCTCAGCTACCCAAAGCGTTTCTATGGCATCTGCGGCCGCGTACATGACCTGTTCTTCAGAAAGAGCATCAGTCTCGGTATAGGACAGTTGGGTTGTTCCTTTGCCCTCTACGCTCAAGCCGAGGTACCACTCAACGGCCCAGGCGAGGCCGTGATAGAAGCTGAACCCCGTCCGTCCTTGATGAAGCAGCGCGTCCGCGAGTTGAGCGTCCCACCAGGTAATCGGTTCAACGGAGTCGTCGAGCTCCCGTGCAGGCCCAAAAAGATCCCGATCTAGCACCAGAGCGTCAAAGTCGGCGTTCCATGCATCTGCCGTGACACCACTCAATATTTCCGCTATTGCGGAACGATTGATTGAGTTCACGTCGATAACCCATGCTTCGTCGAACCCTTGGCTATCTCTCGTAGCGGCAGAAATCACGCGAAGGGCACCGGGAGCGGCATTTGGGCCACTAAATGCTTGGGGGGTGTAGGCGGTTTCCGTGTCGATCGCCCTGGCATTCGAATCGCGGATAGCAACTTCGAAGTCTCCCAAAGAAGATGCATCGACGAGCCTTACCGGAACATCACCGACGCGCTTAGATGACCGAGGTCGAGGATCAGTGGGAACGGTCACCTTACGACAATAGATCTGGGGCTAAGCGAATTCACTCAGCCGGTGAGGTAACTCGCTGATTTCTTCGGGTTCTAGGTTGGCGAAGCTCAGTCGAAGCATGGCGTCATCATCGGAAGTGAAGGCAGTCCCAGGAATTGTTAGGACATCGTGATCAAGAACTAACTTTCTCACGACATCTTCTGTCGGCAGATCAATGTGGGGATGTTGAACCCAACCAAAATAGGCGCCCGAAGATACGACTTTGAAACCTCCAGGTTCGGTTTCCATTGCTCCGAGGAACTGTCGTTCCAAATCTTTGACTCGCGCGGCTTGATTCACTCTCCATTCTTGAGCATGACGCAGACCTGCGAGCGCTGCTTCTTGTCCAATTCGAGGCGCGCTAATAGCGATGCAGTCCAAAACTTTGAGGGCTTCGGTTATCGCGGGTTGCCCACCTACCGCTGCACCGCATCTGTAACCAGGGATAGCGAAGTCCTTTGAAAAGCTATGAAGACTTATTACGTCGCTCGCCCAGTCATCATTGTTGAAAAGCTGATGGGCGCTGCCGCTTTCGTCTCGAAATGAACGATACGTCTCATCAACGATGAGAGCGACATCGTTTCGAGCCGCCAAGTCGGCGAACCCGTGGATGATGTCGGGCGGAATGGTCACCCCGGTGGGGTTACCTGGGGTAACCAACGTAATCAACTTAGTTTTTTCAGTTATGAGGCTCTGAGCCCTCTCGGGGTCGGGCACCAAGTCGGCCTCTGGTTGCAGATAGCGAACCGTGACACCTTCAATTTTCAGCCACATATCGTGATTGAAATAAAACGGTGCGACCAAGATCGCTTCGTCTCCGGGCGAAGTTAAGGAGCTGGCGACAACACAAAACGCCTGGTTGCATCCAGCGGTGATCAACACCGAATCAGGCTTGATCTCAGCTTCGTAACCCTCCGCTAAATCTTGGGCGAAGACGCGACGTAATTCCGGTAAGCCCGGTTGGGGGGGATAGCGGCCTGCATCGGGTTCGCAGGCAACTTCCGCTATACGTCTCATGACGGCATCGGAAGGAGGAAAAGATGGCGCAGCTTGGGACAAGTCCAGTAGCTGACGGTCATTGGTTCGTAAACCCACCAGGGCGTGAGCTGCGCCGATCGGAGAATGAACGAGATCGCTAATTCTTTCGCTGAAGCGCATTAGCTTTCCGCTACCTTTTCAGTGCTCATAATTCACGTCGATAAAGTCAACCGGATCACCTGGTGCCCCTCCGAAAGCTTCGCCGTCGAGGAGTTCGGTCAGACGTTCTGCCACCGGCCCAATTTGTCCATCGCCGACCGCTGTTCCATCCCATGAAATTACGGGGTACAAGTGTGTGTCACCCCCGCAGAGAAACATCTCCTTGACCAAGTCACCAGATACTTCCGACGCGAGAATTGGGGACTGAACAACGGACGAAACTAAACCCTCTTCTAGCAGCACGGTCGACGCTAGATCCATCACGCGACGAACAGTTGTTCCGAAAAGGATGCCGTCGAATGGCGGCGTTCGGAGAGTGCCGTTCTCTGTAACGAAAACAACATTCAATACGCAGGACTCTGCGACGTACCCGTCATCGTCAACCAGAATCCCGAAAGTCCCACCCCGGTCAACTGCCTCCATATGGGTGAGGACGTTAAGCAAATAGTTGTTGGATTTTATGGTGGCCAGCAACGTCGGTTTCATCGGCGTATCGCGCACCGTGGCTTCTGAAATGCCGTCAGTCAACGGATCTGAATGGGCTCCTCCTAGGGGTATCGGGTCGAAAATTACGCAATAGAAGCAGGCTTCTGGACACTCTTGAGGGCTGGGCGAAAAGCCACCCGGCCCCACGCTCAACCAATACCGCACCGCACCATCTCTGATATCGGCTTTGCCAGCAGTGTCCGCCACCATCTGAATCAACTCTTCTTTACTCCAAGGGTGTTCGATACGAGCGAGAGAAGCGCTATGGAGCAGACGGTCCATATGGACACCGAGGCGATAAAGACGACCATCGCTGAGAGTGCAGGTATCGAACACTCCGTGACCCCTGTGCACCAAGTGATCGTCCAGAGGGATCTGCATGAGGGCAGGGTCGGTGATGATTCCCCCGAGCCATGAACTGAACATGGCTCGATAACCAGTTTCTCCTCGTTTGGATCGCAAACGAGAAAGCACTTCAGACTCTGAGAGCACATAAGGAGTTGGGCCAGTCACGGACTTGAGACTATGCGCGTTAGAGGAACAAGATCGCAACAACTTTGAGGGAGCAAGTCGATTGCTAGTGCAACAGAGATTCGAACGGTCAGGTCGATGATTCTGGGTGGGGGCCGCTGAGGCTACGAAACTTGCGAAGTCGCAGACTGTTGATGACCACCAAGAATGAAGACAGTGCCATTGCCATCGCCGCCTGAGTGGGAGCGAGAGTACCCGTAATAGCTAGAGGTAACGCTACGACGTTGTAGGAGAAGGCCCAAGCCAAATTGAGTTTTATCGTTTTCAGCGTCTGACGTGACAATGCAATTCCATTTGCAACCGCTCGCGGGTCGTCCGTCATGATTGTCAGGTCTGCGGTGTTCCGAGCGACATCCGTTCCTGACTGGAGTGCAATGCCTAGATCCGCTGCTGCGAGCGCCGGAGTGTCGTTAACCCCATCACCGACCATAGCGATGCACCTTCCGTCGGATTGCAGCATCGCTATGTGATCTCGTTTCTCTTCAGGGAGAACCTCGGCGACCACATCTTTGATTCCGACTTTTTGCCCGACGTCTTGAGCTATGGAGTGTTTGTCGCCCGAAAGTAAGACGACATCTAGGTTGAGGTCACGGAGCAAAGCGACAGCTTCGATGCTCGTTGAGCGGATCTCGTCCCTAACCACTACCGCCGCCTCGGCCACCGCACCTCTGCCCAAGAACACAGGGGTGCCTTCAGATTCGAACGCCTGCAGGCCGTCCGGCACCACGTCGAAAAGATCGGCTTTGCCGACCCTCAATTCGACTCCGTTCACTACACCCGATACCCCTTTCCCAGCATGGTTAACAAAATCGTTGACCTCAGCTTCATTGTCTGAGAAAGAGTCGAAGGCTCTACCCATGGGATGACCGGACCGAGATTCAAGAGCACCAGCGAGCGAGAAAAGCAGCTCCTGGTCGACCGGAGCGACCGCCTCAACAATCGACGGCTTACCGGTAGTGATCGTGCCGGTTTTATCGAAAACGACCATGTCTATCGCTCGAGTCGAGTCCAGCACGTGTGCTCCGGCCACGACAACGCCCAACTGGGCCGCTCTGCCCGTTCCGACTAGGACCGCCAGAGGGGTGGCTAGACCGAAAGAACAAGGACACGACACCACGAGAACCGCTACCGAAGCGATTAGAGCGTCGCTGAATTCGTGACCGAGCAACCAACGGATCACAAAAGTTCCTATGGCAATACCAACGACCAACGGCACAAATCTGGCAGCCACCCTGTCAGCGAGACGTTGAATGGGTGCTTGAGTTGCTTGTGCCTCCTCAACGAGTCTCGCGACCCTGGCAAGTTCGGTGTCTTCGCCTATCGCTGTGGCTTTAACAACTAGGCCTCCTCCACCATTCAGAACCCCGCCGGCGACTTCCGACCCAGGTGATACCTCGATAGGTGATGATTCCCCAGTCGACTGTGAGACATCGACGTCAGATGAACCTTCGATGACTTGGCCATCGGTTGCGACGCGTTCACCAGGAGCGACAATGAATTCCATGCCGACCACTAACTCCTGAATGGCAATTTCGGCACCATCCTTGAGACGAACCCACTTTGGCGTCATCTCGGCGAGAGCTCGTAACGAATCTCCTGACGTCCGCATCGCTCGCGCCTCCCACCACTTGCCAAGCAAAACGAACGCCACTATCGCGGTAGCACCTCCGAAGTGAAGACTTTGATCCGCGTCCAAGAGCAGCACCGTCATGGACCAAGACCAAGCGGCGATGGTCCCCAACGAAACCAAGGTGTCCATAGCCAAAGATCTCTGAACTAGCTGCAAACGTGCCGAGCGGTGAAAACTCCAACCCGCCCACCACACACTCAACGTAGACAACGAAGCCAGGATCCAATCACTAGCGGGGAATTGGACAAACATTGTCGTCATTGCAAATGCCGCGATCAGTAGAGCAGGGCCGGCTCTCTTCTTCAGCGTCGCCTCGTTTGACTCCTGAATTGATTGTCGATCACCGTCGCGTCTCGCGTGATAGCCCAGTCGTTCGACAACGTCGGCTATAGCTGAGGCATCAACATCTTTGCTGTGGCGAACCAATGAGGTCGCCGTAGCGAAATTGACATGAGCCGCTTCAACTCCCTGGATGACTTGCAACGCACTTTCAATTCGAGTGGCGCAGGCGCTACAGGTCATCCCCTCAATAGTGAATTGGGTTCGGTCCTTTTCGGCTACAGGAGGGCCGACGTTCATCTTCTGATGTTAGCTCGCTATTTCAGATCGACTAACAGTTGTTAGGTCGTACCCTAGGGGTGTAATGGCGCAGTCTCAGCAGAGCTTTCATCTCCACACGTTAGGGTGCCCAAAAAATCAGGTTGATTCAGACAAGATCGCCGGGACCCTAATAGATGATGGTCTAATTCCGACGCATGACCCATCTGCAGCGGATCTAGTTGTGGTCAACACGTGCGCATTCATTGAAGAGGCGCGAGAGGAATCGATCAACACCATTTTGGCTTTAGAGCGTGAGAGATCCCCAGGAGCTCGCATCGTGGTAACCGGTTGTATGGCGGAACGCTACGGAAGCGAACTTGCAGACGCGTTGCCAGAGGTCGATCAGGTAGCAGGATTTGGTGTGCCGGTTCACTTCAGGACGAAACCTGATGGGTTATCAGCGACAGCGGAGACCCAGGCGCCACAGTTCGACTTACTTAACTTGCGTCGACCGGCATCGGACCTTCCTTGGGCATACGTGAAAATCGCTGAGGGTTGCGACAGAGCATGCGGATTTTGTGCAATCCCCTCCTTTCGAGGCCCACAAAAGAGTCGAGAAGTGGAGTCCATCTTGGGAGAGATAGAGCAACTTGGTGTCCGCGAAGTCGTACTGGTCGCGCAAGATCTGGCGAGCTACGGCTCAGACTTAGGGAGACGTGGAGCGATTGTCTCTCTGGTGCAAGCGGCACAAGAAAGGGTTGATCGGGTCCGTCTCTTGTACCTGTACCCGTCTGATCTATCAGATGAACTCATCGAAGCGATCTTGGTGAGCGAGGTGCCCTACTTTGATCTGTCTTTACAACATGTCGCTAGGGGGCACTTGAGGCGCATGAGGCGCTGGGGTCACGGCGAGAAATTTCTCGAGAGAATTAAACGAATTCGCGAATTGTGTCCTGACGCGGCTTTTAGGTCGAATTTCATCGTCGGTTATCCCGGAGAGACAGAAGACGATCAAGCTGAACTCCTCACTTGGCTACAAGAAGCCCAGTTGGATTGGTGCGGGTTCTTTACTTATTCCAGAGAAGAGGGCACTTATGCATCGAATCTAGATGACCAGGTACCTACGGAACTGATGCGAGAACGTCATGCCGAACTGACTGAGCTGCAGGATGTGATCACTGCCACACGTCGCGATGGCATGGTGGGCAAAACGATTGAAGTACTCGTCGACAGGCAAGGAATCGGTCGATCTCACCGCGAAGCACCGGAAATCGATGGTGTGGTGCACGTCCCATCGACTCTCAAGCCGGGCGAGATTTATGATGTAGTCGTAACCCGGTCAGAAGGTCCTGACATCGAAGCCGTACAAGTGGAAACCCAGTGACGGAAGAACACGACGATGACCGCCCCACCTATGGGCCCAGCGCGCTCGCCACGCCCGCCAACCTGGTGACAGTAGCTCGCATCCTCGCTACTCCGGTATTTGTGTTACTCATAGCCACAAATGAGCCGTCATGGCTCACTTTCGCTGTCGGCTTTGCAATTGGCATGTCGGATTTTGCCGACGGATGGCTTGCTCGCCGGCAAGGCGCCACAAGGTCGGGTGCCTTCTTGGACCCACTTGCTGACAAGGTGCTTGTCCTAGGTGGAATGTCTGCTCTTGTAGCTAATGAGCAATTTCACTGGCTTCCCGTAGCAATTATTGCGGTGCGAGAGTTAGCAATTAGTGGTTATAGGTCTCAAGCCGGTCGTCGCGGCATCACGGTTCCGGCGACCAAGGCGGCTAAATGGAAGACCTTTGTTCAGCTTTGGGCCATCGGATTCGGTGTCATTCCACCGATAGTGAAGTCCGCCCACTGGATAGCCACGGGAACGCTCTGGCTTGCCGTGCTTTTGACCGTACAAACCGGTGTTGCGTACCTAGTCGGTGCCCGAAAAATCGCCCGAACCCAACTTGACAATGACGCTTAGCGTCGTGAATGTCCGATGCAAACACAGGCGAACCCGACAAGCATGTACTCGGACGGCTGAAGAGCAATAGGGTCAAGGGATGGATTGTGAAGTTATCGCCGTCGGAACAGAACTTCTGCTGGGCCAGATCGTTGACACAAATTCTTCGTGGATTGGTGAGCAGCTAGCTCTTGCCGGAATCGACAGTCATCACCAAACCAAAGTTGGTGATAACTGGTCCCGGATAGAAGAAGCCTTGCAATTGGGTATAGAGCGAAGCGACGCAATCATTGTCTGTGGTGGATTGGGCCCAACTCAAGATGACATCACAAGGGAGGTAATTGCCGATGTTGTCAAATCTGACCTGGTTCTTGATGACGTAATCGCCGAGCGAATCCGAGGAATGTTTCGGAGCCGGGGACGCGACATGCCCGAAAACAACCTCCGCCAAGCGATGGTCCCCGAAGGTGCTCAAACCATGGAGCAGCAGCCAGGGACTGCTCCCGGCCTAGTTGTGCCGGTCCCCGTTTCAGATGGCGACGACAAAGTCATATACGCGGTCCCAGGGGTTCCCTACGAGATGAAAGAGATGATTTTGGGAACCGTACTCCCAGACCTACAGCGCCGGTCAGGTGTTACATCGGTAATTGAGAGCAGAGTTTTGCGAACGTGGGGACAAAGCGAATCAGGATTAGCCGAACTGCTGAGTCATCGAATCACTGAGCTAGAGACAGCGGGCAATCCGACGTTGGCATTCCTTGCCAGTGGAGTCGAGGGAATAAAGGTTCGGGTAACAGCAAAGGCTGCAACCTCCGACGAAGCGGAAGAGATCCTCCGACAAGAAGAAGATGTTCTTCGGGGGTTGCTCGGAGATCTAATCTTCGCGGTCGACGAAGACAATATGGAATCAACAGTTCTGACGCTGCTTGCTACAGAAGGACTAACCCTTGGGGCGGTGGAAACAACAACGGGTGGCTATCTCGCCCATCGTCTCGCGACGGCCAGAAATGGGACCGAAGCTTTTTCTGGAGGTGTCGTAGCTAGGGGTCCGGGAATCTTGTCTTACCTGCTGAAAGGAGACCCGGCCGCCTGGCAACCCGACGAAGCGGCCATGCAAATGGCGCGAGTAGCGCGGGGCATCCTTTTGTCCGACGTTGGGGTTGCCACGACCGCTATAGAAGACCCCGGCCGAGCCACAGACGCTCAACCGTTCGGGACCGCTTGGCTAGCCGTTTCAATGGAGGGTTTTGAGACGGTGGAAAGGGTGACACTTCCAGGGGATCTCGAACGAATCAGGCAGTTCAGTGTCATCTCACTCCTGAACCTCCTAAGACTTCATCTGCAAGGGCTACGCCCCTAGCTGTGATTAGAGCTTTCATTTCAGCTTCTCTTGACGAAAAAACTCGGGCAGCGTTGAGTCGACTTGACCGAGAGCAGCTGGACATACGATGGATTCAGCCCGAACAATGGCATATAACGATTCAGTTCTTTAGCCATGTGAACCTGGATGAACTACGGCCTAGGTTTAGCCGAATTGAGGCCTTCCAGGCGACTGGAATTCTAGGACCGAGGGTTACCCGGCTCGGAGCCAGAAATCTTGTGGTACCAGTTGACGGCCTATCCACTTTGGCTAACCGGGTTCGAGAATCGATGAGGCCATTGGCCTCGAAAGGTCAACTTCCTTTTGTCGGGCACATCACCCTTGGTCGAATAAGAGATGATTCGGCCCCGCTGGCACTCGAAGGTGTGGCCATACAAGGAGAATTTCAGGTAGATCGCTTGATGTTGATGAAAAGTGTCACCGGACCCGAGGGAGCTAGGCACACCATCATCGACTCAAAGCAGCTATTTCCTGAAGACGGCCCTACGCGTCACGGTTACATCTGAAATGCTGTCCAGATGCGATTTAGTTTCTGGACAGGTAATGGCCAAACTTGGGAGGACACCCTCGAAGGATGTCGCCACGCAGAAAGCACTGGGTGGGACGGCATCTGGTACGCGGATCACTTCATGCCCAATGAAGAGAACATCGACCAGCCGATTCACGAAGCATGGTCTGTGCTAGCTGCGATCGCTGCCAGCGTTCCACGTGTTCGAATAGGACCTTTGGTTGCAGGG
>JASMKJ010000484.1 GCA_030749275.1 Acidimicrobiales bacterium | reverse complement strand
AACCCTACGCATCGAGAGAAACTCAATGATCCATCGAACATTCATCGCCTGTCTGCTGTTGTTCTCGTTCGCGCTAGTCGTTTCCGTTGGCGGCGCAGAGAAGGACGCCAAGGCCAAGAAGAAGAACGATAGCAAGGAAGCCAAGCAAGCGCAGGCGATATTTGAGCGAATCAAGTCGTTGTCGGGCGATTGGATTTCCACCAAGGGCGACAACAAGGGTCAGGTGGCGCTGAGCGTGCGCGTGATCGCGGGCGGTTCGGCGGTCGTCGAGCGCGAGTTTCCAGGTTCGCCGATGGAGATGGTTTCGGTCTATCACTTGGACGGCGACAAGGTCATGCTGAACCACTATTGCATGCTGGGAAACCAGCCCCGCATGAAGGCGTCCGCGGGTGACAAGAAAGACACGATTGTTTTCAATTTCGTCAGCGCCACCAACCTCGCCTCGATAAACGACGCGCACATGCACCAGGGCAAACTGACGTTCCTTGACAAGGACTCGATCAAGTCAACGTGGACGATGTTTGTCGACGGCAAGGCGTCTCAAGAGCATTCCTTCGAGTTGAGACGAAAAAAGAAATGAAGCCTCCGGTTTCTCTCGTCGAGCCGATCCGCTTCAGCCACCCTGAGATTGACGCAATAGCATCATGCAAAGGATGTTGCCGGGCCTTTGTCGCGTGTGTGTCGTTGACGTCGAGGGATCCTGCTGTTGCGGTGACAATCGATGTGAAGCGCGAGTCGCGAACCAGAACAACATTCTTGAACAGTCGCGGACAATGCTCAAGAAAGAGGGGCTCTTCAGTCGCGTCATGTTTGCTGTCACTCTCGTGGGTGGAATTGGACTGTTGATTGACGGAGACAATCGCGCGTTTGGCGTGACGCACTCAATGCGAATCTAGCGCCGACACGCCTGTGGATTGACGGTCCGAGCTAACGGCCTCAGGCTTGGAGGTTTCCTTCTCTCTACCTCTCGGCCCCCAAACATGAACTTCGTCCTCACGCCATGGCAGCTATTGTTCGCCCTACTCGCCGCGTGGGTCAATCGACAACATTCGACAATACCTGGCTCGTTACCACAGCGAGCGCAACCATCAAGGCTTGAGTAACGAGATCATTGAACGTCACGATGAAGTTGGCTCGCTCGATGGTGTGGTCGCGCATCGACCATTCTTGAATGAACGCCAGAACGACTGCGCCTACAACATGATTGCGATCTTCCGAGTGCAGGAGGCGGACGGATGGATCGAGAACTGCCGCGCCGTAGCAAATGGAACATCCATTATCGCGACTTCGTCGCGAAGTCCCGCCCGGCAGGCAGGACCTAGTTGAAGTGAGTAGGCCCGGAGAGATTCGAACTCCCGACCAAGGGATTATGAGTCAACGGGTAAGTGCCAAAAACGCCGAGGAATGCGCACATTCGGAAAACCGCGCTGCAGCTGGCGCAGCAGTTGGTTCCGGAAACGATCCACTCGACGTCGAACTACATGTGATCGTCGACCGGTGGCCCGAATTGCCCGATGCGATCAAGACGGGCATCATGGCGATGGTGCTTGCGGACTAGGAGAGTCGAACACCTCTAAAATCGACGGGGAATCGTCGATTCCACTCTACGGGCTCAGGCCACCACTCCAGCGTTCGGTCCGTTAATGCGGTTCTGCTACGCGATTGAGCCAACAGAGAAGCATGCATCGGATTCAATGAACTCGTTCAGCTGAGAAACGAAGTCAGAGAACATATTTGCGGCCCCTCCAAAAGAACAAGCTGGGCGCTGAATCGTTCACCCTTGTCGAGCCAAACACGACAACAACACCAAACGCGCCGCCGAACGATTGGGGACAACCGTTCTACGTCTTCGAGGGCGTTTACGCCCTCCTCCGCCGCAGGCGGGCTAGGCCCGTGCTTGAGCACGGGTGAACCAGCCGTTGCTGCTGCAACCAAACGTTCCACACTCGCGTGGCCCCGCGCCTCCGCGTTCCACACTCGCGTCGCCCCGCGCCACCGCGTTCCACACTCGCGCTGCCCCGCGCCTCCGCGTTCCACACTCGCGCTGCCCTGGGAAACCGCGTTCCAATGATTCCGTCGCGGCTGCAACGACGTTCCATTGCCCAGCCTGATTTCCGTACCCAGGGCGAATTCAATGACGAGGCATGTTTGGGATGAATCGGTATTGTTGTGCCCTTTCAGGGCGACGGGGTCCGGGGGGTTCCGTACCCAGGGCGGCGCTGCGCGGCTGTGCCGCTGCGCTCTGCCCTGGGCTGACATGTTGCGGCCCCTTCGGGCCTTCGGGGCAAGAGGCGGGGAAGAGCTGAGACGTGAAGATATGAAGTTAGTGGAGGCTGAGCGGCGCTAAGGAACTTCTTTCCGCCCCGAAAGGGGCAATCACATGATAGCCC
>JASMKJ010000483.1 GCA_030749275.1 Acidimicrobiales bacterium | reverse complement strand
GATGCTCTGCCAATTGAGCTAGAGGCGCTAGAACCGCTCATGGTACTGCCCCAAGTACCCGAAGACAGAAGGGTATTCGACCGAATCCGCGAGCTAGCCGACGGCAACGAGTTTTTTGGCCACCAGAAAAAGTGAAAGCTGCCCCGAAGGGCAGCTTCTGCAATGGGTTGGGCTGCGAGTCTCAACATACCGACTGAAACAGTCACCTTCACGGAGATACTTGGGGTGACCGACGGGATTTGAACCCGCGACCTCCTGTGCCACAGACAGGCGCTCTAACCAACTGAGCTACGATCACCAAGAGCACAGATCTTGCCACACCGTTACGCTGGAAGCGAAGTGCAATATTGAACTAGGAAACGAATCAGATGGCTACGATCCCTCAACGGCTTCAACCTCCAGTTGACTACATCCCTCGAATCACAGCCCAATACTCGGGTTTGGGATACGGCGAATACAGGTGGCTCGAAAGCGAAGAAGCACCCGAGTGGACTCCGCTATCCAAGCCACTGTCAGAGTCCAAACTTGGTCTGATTTGCACCGGCGGAATTTACGCTGCCGGTCAAACGGCGTTTCACTTCAAAGACGACACCAGTTACCGGGCAATCCCCACAGAAATAGACACGGCCGAACTCCGGGCAACACACTTCGCGTACGACCTCACGGACGCCCGAAAAGACATCGACGTCGTGTTCCCCCTCGAGCAACTCCGAACCATGATCGACGAGGGCGCTCTCAACTCCCTCGCCCCGCACGCCTACACCCTCATGGGCGGCATTTACAGCACCCGTCGGGTCATCGAAGAACTCATTCCCGCCTTGGTGCAAAGGGTCCTCGACGACGAAGTCGACGTAGTGCTGCTGGTACCGGTCTGACCTGTCTGTCATCAGACCGTGGGTCTGATCGCACGAGCCATAGAAGAAGCAGGAATTCCAACCCTTTCGATGTCCAGCGCACGAGATATCACCCGATCAGCGTGGCCAGCACGCTCCGTCTACCTGGACTACCCGTTAGGTCACACTGCCGGACGCCCCAATTCCCCCGAACTCAATGCTTCGATAATGCGCGACACCCTCACCGCTTTCGAAACTCTGTCCGAACCCGGAGCCATGACCCACCTGCGGTACCGATGGGCAGACAATGACGACTGGAAAGACAAAGTGTTCGCCCCAGTCGACTCCAAGGGTTCATCAGAGCAATCATCTGAATATGAGGATGACCGTGTCGCCAGACACGAAACCCCTCAGTATCAAAGCGACGCCGATGAACTCGCCGCCGAACACAGCCACGATGGCGAGGAATGTTTGGTGTGTGCCGGTATTGACTACTGATGACTGAATCCAACCAGGTGGCCTCTACGGGGCACACATCACCGGGTTCTGGAGGCGACTACGACCCAGAATCAATCCCGATACGTTCCGCCGCAACAGTTCTGATCCTGGCCGACAAACCAGACCTCCAAGTTCTCATGCTCAAACGCAACGCCCGATCAATTTTCGTTGGCGACATGTGGGTATATCCCGGGGGAGCAGTAGACCCTGAAGATGGGACCGCCGAAGCCGATGCAGTAGTTGAAGGTCTGACCGACACCGAAGCCAGCGAATCGCTACAGGTCGATCAAGGTGGCGTTGCCTTTTGGGTAGCGGCGCTACGAGAAACGTTCGAAGAAGCCGGCATCCTCCTAGCCCGCAACCCAGGAGACGAACAACTGGTTGATTTGTCCGTACCTGATCTTGAGCAACGCTTCAATACGTATCGTGCTGGGGTGAACTCCGGAGACGTCGACTTTGTCGACATGGTGAGACGAGAAGGACTTGTTCTCGACGGGTCCGGAGTCCATTACGTCAGCAGATGGGTGACCCCTCTCGGTCCGCCCCGTCGCTATGACACCCGATTCTTCGTGACA